>CAZCVW010000042.1:0-14708 GCA_964502185.1 uncultured Burkholderiales bacterium | reverse complement strand
CGAGAACTTGAAGCCCTTGCGCCAGTCGAACTTCTCGACGGCGTGCATAAGGCCGAGGTTACCTTCCTGGATCAGGTCCAGGAGGGGCAGACCCGATGCCTGGTATTTCTTGGCGATCGAGACCACCAGCCGCAAGTTGGACTGAACGAAGGTGCGCTGGGCCTGCTCACCCTCAGTCACAGCACGACGCAGATCCCGCTTCTTGGCCGCGGACAGACCGGTCGCCTTTTCCAGCTCGCCGCGGGCGGCGTTGCCGCCCTCGATCTGCTGAGCGAGGCGAACTTCGTCATCCTTGGTGAGGAGGGGGTACTGGCCGATGTCGGTCAGGTAGAGACGAACCAGGTCTTCTTCGTCTCTCTCGACTCGTTCCTTGGCCACGGACTTCCTTTTCCCGTTTTCGCTACGAGCGCGCGTGGGGCCGGTCTTACCACCCAGCATCAAAACCACCTTGTATGAATACGATACCGGGGTGGTCAAGACTCCCGGACCGTTCGCGGTTGTCAATTGCGGTCGTGCCCGACCTACACCGGAATTCGGCACAATCCGGACATCTCCTGCTTAGATCGGAGCCAACGGTCAAAGTGGATCAAATCGTCATGAAACCGTCTTGAAAGAGGCGGTCGAACTGGCCGTCGTGCTGGGCACCTTCGACGCTCGCCCCGGCCGCGAAGCCGATCTCGGCGGGGTGCTCGCCCGGTACGTCGTGGTCAGCCGCACAGAGCCCGGCTGCCGCAATATCGACCTGGTCGCCTCCCTCACGAGGCCCGGCCGATTCGTGGTCTACGAGAAGTGGGAAACAGCCGCCCACCAGCGGGAGCACATGGCGGGAGCGGCCATGACGGACATGGCCGGGGCGGCCACGCCGCTCCTCGACGGGCCTCCCGACCTAGGCCTGTTCGATGCGGTCAGCGCCCACGATCTCCTCTAGTGGCCTAACCCACGATCTGCTGGATTTCGGGCCAGGTCAGGCTTTGCCCGTGCCAGAGCCGCTCGAAGGCCCGGTCGGCGGCGTCCGCGAACCCGTGCCGGAGACGGAAGGCGTACCGCCGCCGGGCCTCCCCGCCGCCGACGCCGGCGAGGCGGGCGTAGCGGCCGACTGCGTAGGCGTCCCAGGCGGCGTGCTCGGGCAGGGTGAGCGCTTCGTCGGCGGGCGGGTCCCCGAACCGGGGATCGAGGCGATCGGCCACTCGGAACAGCAGGCGTCCGAGCACCAGCCGGGTGCCCGGCTCCGACAGCTGGCGGAGATGCCTCGGGTCCTCGAAGGCGCCGCCCTCCACGGCCAGTACGACCCGTCGAGGAGAACCCCCGGGGCGATGCCCGCGGATGACCGTCGTCGTCTGTCCGAAGGGGCTGCCCTCGTCGACCTCCACGTGGAGTTCCAGGTCGGCGGGCAGCCCGACTCCGGCGGCGACCTCGGCGGCCAAGGCGGCGATGCGCTCCGGGTCGAAGTGGACCAGGGAGAACTTCGCCGGTGCGACGGTGACCCCTGCGACGGTGACCAGCGTCAGACTCCTGCGTCGGCTTCGGCCAGGGCCTCGTCGGAGAGCACGGAGATCTCGTCGATCTCGGCTTCGGCGAAGCCGGCCATGCGCCGGAACTGGCGGGCCAGCTGGATCGGGTTCTCGTCCCGCTCGCCCCGAAAGCCGCCGAAGCTGAACAGCTTGTCGACGACCCGCTGGAACTCGAGGGCCCGCTCGCGGCGCTCGGGGTCGGACTCGGTGAGCCGGCGCAGCCAGTCGGACCCCATCTTCACGTGGGTCACCTCGTCGGCCAGCATCCAGTCCTCGCAGAAGGAGAGCACCGGGTCGCCGGAGCGCAGCCCGAACTCGCGCATGGTGTTGAAGACATCGATGGCGAGGCCCTCGAGCGCCCGGTTCACTCCGGTGAGGCGCAAGAGGGGATCCGGGTTGCAGGCGGCGTCGTAGAGGAACGTCGTCTCGGCGAACTCGCCGACCTCGGTGCCCATCCAATCGGACAACTTGACCGAGATCTCGGTATGGCGGGCCTCGTCCCAGCACTGGCGGGCCATGTCGAGTTTGAGGGCGAAGGGAGCCTCGTCGTCGTCGAAGTCCCAGACCGTGCGGCCCGCCCCTTCCAGCGCCTGGATCTCCCCGACCAGGATCCCGTGCATGAGCTGGCGGGCTCCGTCCGCGGCGTCAGGCCGTTCCGGGGTGAGCTTGCCCGGCCCTTTCCGGCGATTCCGGACGACGGCGTTGCGGGGGTCGGTGATCCGCTCCTCCATCTGGGCCCGTTGGAACCGGCGGTCCCGGGCGAGGTCGCAGGCCGGGTAGCTCTTCCTCATGCCGCACTGTTCCTTTCCGGGGTGCTCACCGGGGCGGCGGCACCGAGGCTGCCGGGGCCGGCGACCCCGCCGGCGCGGGTGATCAGTTTCTCCAGCTCCGCTTGGCGCCGGGCCGCCCGTTCGACCTCGTCATCCGTCTCGATCAGCGCCTGCAGGACCATTTCGCCCTCCCGCCAGTCGGTCTCCTCGTCGCCGAGGACGAAACCGAGGGAGCGGATGGTGGGACCGTCGGTGATCGGGCTGGTGGCCGCCAGGTGATACCGGTAGGCGGCGATCTTGCGGGGCAGCAGCACCCGGTACACCCCGACCAGCTTCTCGATCGTCTGGTCGTGACCCTCGGGCTCGGTCAGGGCGGCCACGAACGCCTCCAGCTCGGCGTTGGGGGCGCGGGTGAGCCGCTCGGGGTTCATCTCCCGCAGCTCGGGCAGCCGCTTGTGCCACAGCTCGGCGTGCCAGGCGTGGTGGTAGCAGTGGCGGCCGAGCATCGTCTTCACGTCGAGTTCGGGGACCGTGGCCACCCAACCGCCCAGGGCCTCGAAGAGGCGCATCTCGATCCACTTGTAGTGGCCCACCCGGCGGGCCGACTCCTCCACGGTGAACAGACCGGGGAGCTCCCGGCGGTCCCAGGGGGCGAACGGCGAGCGGGGGGCGTAGGGGTCGGCCATGACCGACGATTCTCCAGCCGACTAGACCACCCGGTCAAGAAGAACGCGGGCCGAGGGTCTTCTCCACGTAGCGTTCCACCGCCGCCCGGGCCGCCGGCGATTTCCAGATTTCGATCATCCGCGGGTCCCGCTCCGGCCCGGTCCGGTCGATGGAGTCGAACGTCGGGCCTCGCAGCGCTTCCTTCGTGTGCCGGAAGCTGTCGACGGGGACGGCGGCCATCTGCTCCGCCCGGGCGATGGCCCGCTCGAGCAGCTCGTCCGCCGGGACGACCTCGTCGACGACGCGATGCTCCCGGGCCTCCTCGGGGAGCAGGGTGGAGCCGAGATACACGAGCTGGCCGAGGCCGACTCCGCCGGTGGCGAAGCGCATGATCTCGAGCGGCACCGTCGGAAACGGGATACCGACGAGCAGTTCCGGGATCCCGATGCGGCCGGTCCCCGCCGCCATCATCCGGTAGTCGCAGCAGTTGGCCAACACGCAGCCACCGGCGATGGCGTGCCCGTTCACGGCCGCCACCACGGGGCGGGGATACCGGAACAGGTCGTCGAAGCCCTTCGACAGGGCGGGCAGGAACCGGTCGAGGTACTCCGGACCGCCGTCGAGCATGTTGCGCAGGTCGACTCCGGCCGAGAAGGCCCTGCCCGTGCCGGTCACGACCAGCGCCATCCCCGTAGGAACCAGGGCGGCCACCTCGGCCGAGATCGCCTCGCACAGGTCGGTGTCCATGGCCGAGACCGGCCCGTGGTCGAGGCGCAGCACCGTGACCCGCTCCGACACCTGCTCTTGCTTGATCAACCTCGCTCCTTTATCCCGGCCACCGGTTGGTGATGGGCAGGCGGCGGTCCTTGCCGAACGCCTTGGGGGACACCCGCACCCCCGGAGGTGCCTGGCGGCGCTTGTACTCGCTCACGTCGACGAGGCGGGCGACCCGGCGCACGACGTCGGGGTCGTAGCCGGCCTCTTCCAGTTCCGCCACGGAACGATCCTCCTCGACGTAACCGTCGAGGATCGGATCGAGCATGTCGTAGGGCGGCAGCGAGTCGGCGTCGACCTGTCCGGGAGCCAGCTCGGCGCTGGGCGGCTTCTCCAGCACCGACTCCGGGATGAGGTCGGTCCCCGCCTGCTCGTTCCGCCAACGGCACAAGCGGTACACGAACGTCTTGTCCACGTCCTTGATGACGGCGAAGCCGCCGGCCATGTCCCCGTACAGGGTCGAGTACCCCGTCGCCATCTCGCTCTTGTTGCCGGTGGTGAGAACCATCCAGCCGAACTTGTTGGACAGCGTCATCAGGATCGTGCCCCGGATCCGGGCCTGCAGGTTCTCCCCGGCGAGGCCGGGTTCGCTTCCTTTGAATGGCCCAGCCAGCATCTCCAGGAAGGCTTGGTGGGCGGGCTCGATCGGCACGGTCAGGGTTCGGATGCCGAGGCGCTGGGCCAACGCCTCGGCGTCGGACACGCTGCCTCCGCTCGAGTACCGGGACGGCATCAACACGCCGATCACGTGCTCGGCGCCGAGGGCACCCACCGCCAGCGCGGCCACCAGCGAGGAGTCGATCCCGCCGGAGAGGCCCATGACCACGTCGGTGAAGCCGTTCTTGGTGACGTAGTCACGGGTGCCCAGCACGAGTGCCTGCCACACCTCGGCCTCGAGTCCGAGGAACGGCTCGACCCGGGCGGGGCGGGGCGGGCCCGAGCGAGGGCGGGCCTCGGAAAGCATCACTTCGGGCAGCGGAGGCCGGCTGGCCCGGCCGCGGGGGTCGAGCAGCCGCTTGCGGAACACGGGCCGGACGTCGAGGTCGACGACGAGGAGGTCATCGGTGAACTGGCGGGCGCGGGCCAGCAGGTGCCCGTTCGAGTCGAAGATCTGCGAGCCGCCGTCGAAGACGAGCTCGTCCTGGCCCCCGACCTGGTTCACGTAGACGATGGGGATGGACGCGTCGGCGGCCCGGGTGGCCAGCATGGTCTGGCGCTCCGTCCAGCGCCCGGCGTAGTAGGGCGAGGCGTTGAGGTTGAGGGCGAGTTCCGCTCCCCCCGCCGCCTGGGCGGCGATGGGCCCGGTCGGGCTCCACGCGTCCTCGCAGATCGACACCGCCACCCGCACGCCGCCGATCACGAACAGCGGGCCCTCGTCGGTGCCGGGGGTGAAGTAGCGGGCCTCGTCGAAGACGGCGTAGTTGGGCAGGAGGTGCTTGCGGTAGACGCCCCGGACCTCGCCCCGGGCGCACACGGCCGCCGCGTTGTAGAGATCCCGGTCGGCCTGGGGGAACCCGACGACGGCCGCGGTCGTGCTGGTGCGGGCGGCGATCTTCTCCAGCGTCTCGGCGGCCGCGGCCACGAAGGACGGACGTAGCAGCAGGTCCTCGGGCGGATATCCGGTGACCGCCAGCTCGGGGAACACGACCACGTCGGCGTCGGCCGCCTCCGCTTCCTCGTAGGCCGCCAGGATCCGGGCGGCGTTCCCGCCCAGGTCACCGACGGTGGTGTTGATCTGGGCAGCAGCGACGCGCAGTCGGGGCATGGCGGAGCGTCAGCTCCGCCGGCCGATGGGGCAGGGGCCCCCATCGGCACAATGATGAGCCGCCAGGCGAAGAGTCATGAGCATGGAGGAAAGCTTATGTGACCCCCCGCGCGACACTGCCCGGGTGGCCGCCCCCAGATCGTCCAGGAGTGGCGCAGTGCTGTTGAAGGATCCCGACGTCGTCGACGCGGTCGAACACTCCGCCGAGCCTGGCCGGGCCCGGCTGTTCCTCACGCGCCTGCTGGAGAGCCATCCGGAGATCGGCGAGCGCCTCCCCGAGGACCGGCTGCTGCTGTCCGCATTGGTCGCCCTGGCCAGCGCCTCCCGCTCCCTGTCCGAAGGCGCCCTGGCCGATCCGTGGCTGCTCTCGCCCCTCGACGACCCGTCGGCCCTGAAAGCCGAGTCCCCGCCGGATTGGTACGCCGCCATGGGGTCGGCCGCCGTCGCCCTTGACCCGGAGGATCCCGGACGGGCGTTGCGGCGCTGGAAGCGCAAGGAGTTGCTCCGCATCGCCACCCGGGACCTGCTCGGGTTGGCCGATCTGCCCGCCGTGGGCCGGGAGCTGGCGGCGCTGGCCGAAGCGTGCCTGCGAGGCGCCTTCGCCCTCGCCGCCCCCGAGGTACCCATGGCCGTCATCGGCATGGGGAAGCTGGGGGGGCGAGAGCTCAACTACGCCAGCGACGTCGACGTCCTTTTCGTCCACGACGGAGATCTGCGGTCCGCCGAGCGGGCGGCCCGGGCCGTCATCGCCAGCATGAGTTCACCGTCGTCCCACGGCATCGTGTTCCGGACCGACGCCGACCTGCGGCCGGAGGGCCGGGCCGGCCAGCTGTCCCGGAGCCTCGAGTCCTATGCCGCCTACTGGGAGCAGTGGGCGTCCACCTGGGAGTTCCAGGCGCTGATCAAGGCGCGGCCGGTGGCCGGGGACGCTCGTTTGGGCCAAGCCTTCATCGACCGGGCCGGCCCGCTGGTGTGGCCGGACCGGCTCGCCCCCGACGCCGTGCGGGAAGTACGGGCCATGAAGAAGCGGGCCGAGGAAGAGGTCTCCCGCCGGGGCCTGGCGGAACGCGAGATCAAGCGGGGCCGGGGCGGGATCCGCGACATCGAGTTCGCCGTCCAGCTGCTCCAACTGGTCCACGCCCGCCACGACCCGGAAATCCGTTCGCCCAACACCCTCGACGCGCTCGACCAGCTGGCCACCTCCGGCTATGTCGACGTGAACCAGGCCAGGACGCTGGACAGCGCCTACCGCTTCCTGCGCACGGTGGAACACCGCCTGCAGCTGGAGGACGAATCCCAGATCCACGCCCTCCCGGCGGATCTGGCCGGCCGCCAGCACCTGGCCCGGGTGCTCGGCTACCGCGACGACGGCTCGACCACCGCCGTGGACGCATTCAACACGGCCCACCGGCGCCAGCAGGCCCAGGTGCGTTCGATCCACGAGAAGCTGTTCTTCCGCCCGCTGCTGGAGGCCTTCGCCGGGATCGGCCCCCTGTCCCAACAAGCGGCCGAGGAGCGCCTGGCCGCCTTCGGCTTCGTCGACGTGGCGCCCGTCCGGGCCGCTCTCAGCGAGCTCACCACCGGGCTCAGCCGGCGCTCCCAGCTCATGGCGCAGCTGTTCCCGCTCCTCCTCGAATGGCTCTCCGAGTCGCCCGACCCCGACCTGGGGCTCCTGCAACTCCGGCGCCTGGCCGAGGGGCGGGCCCGCTCCAGCGCGCTGGCCACGACCTTTCGGGAGGCACCCGGAGCGGCCGAGCGGGTCTGCCGGCTGCTCGGTTCGTCCCGCGTGGTGGGAGACGCCCTGCGGCGCCACCCGGAGTTCGTCCCCGCCCTGGGCGACGATTCCCTGCTGGCCCGGGAGAAGCAGCGCGGCGAGCTGACCGAAGAGGCCCTCGGGACCCTGTCGTGGCGCAACGACGAGGAAGCCCGCAAGGAAGGCATCCGGCGCTTCAAGCGCCGCGAGCTGCTCCGCATCGCGGCGCGCGACGTGCTCGGGTTCGCTTCGGTGGAAGCCGTCGGACGCGAACTGGCCGCGCTGGCCGATGCCTGCGTGGAAGCGACGCTGCGGGGCTCCGAACCCACGATCCCCTTCGCCGTCATCGGCATGGGACGCCTCGGTGGCCGCGAGCTCTCCTACGGCTCGGACATCGACGTCCTCTTCGTTTACGAGGGTTCAGGGCCCGGCGACTTCGACGCCGCCGAGCGCATCGCCACCCGCCTGATCAAGGAGATCGGGGAGACCACCGCCGAGGGCCAGACGTTCCGGATCGACGCCAACCTGCGCCCGGAAGGCAAGCAGGGACCCCTGGCCCGCTCGCTCGACGCCTACCGCTCCTACTACGAGCGGTGGGCGCTCACCTGGGAGTTCCAGTCGCTGATCAAGGCCCGTCCCGTGGCCGGGGACATGGAGCTGGCCCGTCACTTCTGCTCCATGGTGGAACCCTTCGTGTACCGCGATCCCTTCCCGGCCGAGGATGTCCGGGAGGTCCGCCGTATGAAGGCGCGGATCGAGCGGGAGCGCATCCCACCCGGAGAGGACCCGCAGTTCCATCTGAAGCTCGGGCGCGGTTCGCTGTCCGACGTGGAGTTCACGGTGCAGTTGCTGCAGCTCAGGCACGGAGGCGCCGATCCTCAAGTGCGGACACCGTCCACCGTGGAGGGCCTGTTGCGGCTGGCGTCGAGGGGCGCCCTGGCCCCGGACGACACCGAGGCGCTCCGGGCCGCCTACCGGTTCTGCGAGCGGGCCCGGAACCAGCGGTACCTGCTCACGGGCGCCACGGGCGACTCCCTGCCCACCGACGGGACGGAAGCGGAACGCCTGGCCCGGCTCCTCGACTACACGCGTCGCCCCGTGACCGGGCTGCGGGACGACTACCGCCGGCTCACCCGGCGTTCCCGGGCGGTGGTCGAGCGGGTCTTCTACGGCGCGGAATGACCCCGCTCAGGCTGATCGCGCAGGTCGACCTGCATGACGTCGGTGCCGTCGGTGCCTTCGACGTCGTCCACCGGTTCGGCGGCGCAGTCGCCCCCGTCGATCTCGTCGGCTCCGAAATAGCCGTCGTTGTCGCCGTCTGACCACAGGCACAACACGACCTGGCCGGGGCCCGAACCTTCGATCCTCAAGTCGAAGCGGCACTGACCGGCGGGAGCGGTGGTGGAGCAGGAGCGGCGGCGCTGGTCGTCGTAGCGGCCGAAGTCGGCGTGGGTCTCGCCGCCCACCTCGGGGTCGAACGGCCCCCCGAGGATCTCCCCGCCGATGTTGGCCCCGATCACCGGTTCCCCGGTCTGGCGGTTGTGGACGGTGCACAGGTAGCTCACGGTGCGGTCTTGCGGACTGCGCACCTCGAACTCGGTGTCGCCGTCCGGACTGTCGTCGTCGCAGTCGACGAAGGCGGCGGCCACCCCCGTCCAGCCGACCAGGACCACGTCGGTGCCGTCCGGTTCCGCCGCCCCCGGTTGCACCTGGCTGTTCAACCCGCCCCGGCACTTGTCGTCGAAAGGCTCCCCGTCCTCCAGCCGGCAGTCGGCATCAGGATCGGGATACAGCGCGAGGCTGGACAGGCGGCCCTCGTCCCGGTCGGCGGCCATGGCACCCTCGTCGTCGAGCCAGGCCCGCGCCACCACGACCCGGGGGCGCTGGCTGGTCAGCGTCACCGAGCAGGTGAGCATGCGCACGGGCACGATGCACTGGGCGACCTCGACGGGAAGAGGCCGGGCCGGGTAGTGCGTCCGGAGCCCCACCGTCCGCACCTCGAAGGACACGGGCATCTCGGTGATCAGGGCGTGGGACAGATTGGCGGTGAGCCGAACCGGTACGCCGGGACGCGCCTCGGCCAGTTCGGGACTGACCTGGAGCGTCGGCGCGATGACCACGCGCTCAGGGCTCTCCTGGGCCTGGGCCGAAGGGGCCAGTCCGGCGATGAGGAGCAGCACCGCAGCAACGACGATCGGCACGTCCGAAGACTACCGCCGCGCAGAACGATAGTTCACCTCAGCGGCGGGCCATCCCCACGATCGGCTTGTTCAGCGTGATGGCGCCGGTGGAGCCGGCGAACTTGGCGTCACCGAAGGCGAAGATGCCGCCGTCGGAGGCCACCAGCCAATAGCCGTTGACGAACGGGGTGGTGGTCATCCCGACGATCGGCCGGTTGAGCTTGATATCGCCGGTGCCGCCCAGGAACTTGGCGTCGCCGAAGGCGAACACACCGCCGTCGGTGGCCACCAGCCAGTAGCCCCGGCCCGTCCGGGTCGGCGCCATGGTGGTGATGGGCTGGTTCAGCGTGATGTCGCCGGTGGAACCGAAGAACTTGGCGTCACCAAAGGCGAAGATGCCGCCGTCGGAAGCGACCAGCCAGTAGCCGCGGCCGGTCGGGCTGGGGGTGATGCCCACGATCGGCTCGGTCAGCGTCAACTTGGCCGTGGAGCCGTAGAAGCGGGCATCCCCGAAGGAGAAGATGCCGCCGTCGGAAGCGACCAGCCAGTAGCCGCGGCCCGTTGGGTGGGCGGCGATGGCGACGATCGGCTGGTTGAGCGTGAGGGACCCCGCCGAGCCGAGGAACGGTGCATCGCCGTAGTTGAAGATCCCGCCGTCGGCGGCCGCCAGCCAGTACCCCTGGCCGGAGGGCGTGGGCGCCATCCCGATGATGCTGCTGTTGAGGGCCTTGTCGCCCGCGGAACCCTCGAACTCGGCGTCGCCGAAGGCGAAGATGCCACCGTCGGACGCCACCATCCAGTAGCCCTGCCCGATCACCTTGAAGCAGGGCCGGCAGGTGGTGGTCCCGCCGTCGGTGTTGGTGACGGTGATGTCACGGGGACCGGGGGCGGCGTCGGCGGCGACCTCGATGGTGGCTTCGAGGGCGGTGTCGGAGACGAAGCGGGTCAGACCCACCTTCACCCCGCTCCCGCTCATGCTGATCTTGGCACCGTCGATGAAGTTCGCCCCCACGACCTGCAGCAGGTCGGAGGTGTCCTGGCGCTTCTCGGTCGGCTTGACGGAACCGACGAGGGGCCGGGACTGGATGGTGAACCGGATGATGTCGCGGGCGTCGGTGACCGGCATGGGGACGCCGTCGTCGGCGGTGGCGTCGGTGGGGATCTCGTCCCCACACGTCCCGTTGAGGTTGTTGCCGATGAACTTGTCGTCGGCCGGAGCCGCGGAATCCGGAGTCTCGATCCAGAGGCAGGCCAGGTTGGTGCCCAGCTTGGACTGCGGCGCCGTGAGCAGGGCACAGCCGCCCTGGTCCTTCGTCTGACACGACAGGTCCGGGGTGGAGGGCGTGTTGCCGTCCGTGTCCAGCGGAGAATCCTTGAAGTACTCCGCTTTCACCGCGGTGTCGCCCGAGAAGGTGTTCCCGAACTGGTCGTAGACAGCGGCGGCGAAGTTGAACCGGTTACCGGGAGCCGCGGTCTGGTTCTCCGGCCCGGCGTCGAGCCGGCTCGCCCGCGGGTCGCTGATGTCGAGACGGACAAGGTCGGTGATGTCGTTGTTCTCGGTCTCGTCGACCACTTCGGCCCCGCCGTCGCACCCGCTGCCGTCGATGTCGTTCCCGGCGTCGTCGAAGAGGGCGTTGTTGTTCCCGGCGGGCTCGGCCCAGAAGCAGATGTCGGTGACGCCCGGGGCGGTACCGGAGATGGTGACCGTCTGGCTGCACCTGCCGTCGGCGCCGGTGGTGCAGAAATTGTCGAGGTCGGCGCCGGTGGTGATCCTGTTGGCGTTCGGCCCGGTGAGCAGTTCGGCGTCGATGAAGGCGCCCGCGATCGGATTCGGCGGATTGGCGAAGTCGGTGAGGGTGCAGGTGTAGGTCTCGGACCTGTCCGGCACCTTGTTGTTGTTGTACTCGAGGTCCTCGCCGTCGGCGGGCCGGGCATCGTCGCAGTCCAAGCGGGCGTTGGCGAACGTCGTCCAGGTGATCTGCACGACGTCGGTGGCGTCCGGCTCCGCCTGGGTACCGGGCGTCACCGGCGTGCCCGACGGGTTGCACGTGTTCTGACCGAGTCCGTCGTCGCTCGACCGGCAGTCGGCCGCGCCCGCCAGGTCCAGAATGCTGCTGCTGGCGTTGGACAGCCGGCCTTCGGCCGTGTCGGCCGTGGTGCCCCGGATGGTGGAGCGGATCAGGCTCGTGCCCTGACTGCTGGCGCTGAACGGAACGGTGCAGCTGTTCTGGCCCTGAGGGACGTTGCAGGTCTGCTCGGGGGTCCCCACCGGATTCGTCTTGGCCGGGCCGTTCTCCGCGTCGAAGTCGACGTTGAGGCCGCCGGGCGGAGCGTTGGCCGACAGCAGGGCGGTCAGGGTGACGGCCTCGCCGCCCAGCGCCGTGTTCACTTCTTTCGACACCTGAAGCGTCTCGCCCGCCGCCTGCGCCACCGGCGCCGGGGTCAGGAGCGCGCCGAGGACGACCAGCGCCGCCAGCGCCGCTACACGTCTTGTCGCCCTCATTGGCACCACCTCGCCTCGCCTGGATCGCCCTTATTGTCGTCCGCGATCGGCTCCGACCCGAGTCATCCAAGGGCCACAAAAGGGGCGAGGCTGCGCGGGAGGTCCATCAGGCACGTTTCGGACCGGATCTGGGTACAGATGCGGGAAGGTAAAGGGGGCATCCGGCCACTAGGGTTGGTAGCTCTCTCCAGCTTCTCCCCATCCTGGAGGTCATCGGCAATGATCACGAAGACACCGGCCAAGAAGGGCAACACGACGAAGGTCACCTTCCTAGTGCCAGCCGAAGTCGCCGGTGAACAGGTCAACCTCTGCGGAGACTTCAACGACTGGTCAACCGACGCCACGCCGATGACCCGCCGCAAGGACGGCCGCTTCTCCATCACGCTCACCCTCGAACAAGGCCGGGCCTACGCCTACCGGTACCTGGTCGACGGCAGCCTCTGGGAGAACGACGGTTCCGCCGACGGGTACGCCGACAACGACCACGGTTCCAAGAACTCGGTCGTCCTGACCTGACCGGTCGCCCCTGAGCGCCAGAGCGACTTCCGGCGGGACCTGACGGTTTGCGGCAATAAAATCGGTTTAGTCCGGTCGGCGACGCGCCGATATTGGGCGCATGGAAGACAACGCCATCGTCGCCCGCGGGCTCGTCAAGCGGTTCGGCAACGTCCTCGCCCTCGACGGGATCGACCTCACCGTGCCCGCCGGCTCGGTCCTCGGCCTGCTCGGACCGAACGGGGCGGGGAAGACCACCGCCGTCCGCATCCTCACCACGATCAGCCGCCCCGACGGCGGCGAGGCCCGAGTGCTCGGCCGTGACGTCGTCCGGGAGGCGGAGGCGGTACGGGCCTCCATCGGCCTCGCCGGCCAGTACGCCGCCGTCGACGAGAACCTGACGGGCCGGGAGAACCTGAGGCTCGTCGGGCGGCTCACCCACCTTTCCCGGCCTTACATCAAGGCCCGGGCCGACGAGTTGCTCGAGCGGTTCCATCTGACCGCGGCTGCCGACCGTGCCGTCAAGACGTACTCCGGGGGCATGCGCCGCCGGCTCGACCTGGCCGCCTCGCTCGTGCACCGGCCGCCGGTGCTCTTCCTCGACGAGCCGACCGCCGGACTCGACCCCCGCAGCCGTAACGACCTGTGGGCCGTCATCAGCGAACTCGTGGCGGAAGGCACCACGGTGCTGCTCACCACCCAGTACCTGGAAGAAGCGGACCGGTTGGCCGAGCGCATCGCCGTCGTCGACAAGGGGCACGTCATCGCCAGCGGCACGCCCGCCGAACTGAAGGCCGGCCTCGGCGCCACTGTGCTCGAGATCACCATGTCGGGGGAAGGTTCCGGGCTTCAGGCTCTCGGGGTGCTCGCTCCCATAGGCCTCCAGGCGCCGGTGCTCGACGGCATGGTCGTCAAGGTCAACGTGACCGACGGACCCGCTCGACTGCTCGAAGCGCTGCGAGCGCTCGACCAGCACGGTCTGGTCCCGAGCGGGGTGACCTTGCGCGAGCCCAGTCTCGACGACGTGTTCCTCTCCCTCACCGGGGAGCGGGCCACCGCCGGGGCCGAGAACCAAGAAGACGAGGACGACGACACCACTTTGCGAGGTGCGGCATGAGCGCGGTCATCACCCCCACCCCCGTCCCGCCCAACCCCGTCGCGATCGCCCCCCACCGCAGCCGCCTGGCCTGGGCCGTCTCCGACGCCCTGGCCCTGACCTGGCGCAACCTGGTCGGCTTCACCCGCATCCCGGAACTGGTGGTGTTCTCCTCCATCCAGCCGATCATGTTCGTGCTGCTGTTCCGGTACGTCTTCGGGGGCGCCATCAATCCGCCGGGGCTCAGCTACGTCGACTTCATGATGCCGGGCATCTTCGTCCAGACCGTGGCCTTCGGCGCCGTCGGGACGGGTGTCGGGCTGGCCGACGACCTCGGCAAGGGGCTGATCGAGCGGTTCCGCTCCCTGCCCATGGCCCGCTCCGCCGTCCTGGCCGGGCGGACGACCGCCGACCTCTGCCGGAACCTGTTCGTCGTCCTGCTGATGACCGCGGTCGGCGTCGCCGTCGGGTTCCGGCCCGGCACCGGCGCTCTCGGCTTCCTGGCCGGCGTGGGTCTGCTGCTGCTCTTCGCCTACGCCCTGTCCTGGGCCTTCGCCATCCTCGGCCTCATGGCCCCGAACGCCGAGACCGCCCAGGTGATGTCGTTTCCGCTGCTGTTCCCGCTGACCTTCGCCTCGTCGGCCTTCGTGCCGGTGAACACGATGCCCGGGTGGCTGCAGGCCTTCGCCCAGTACCAGCCGGTGAGCGTGGTGGTCGACGCCACCCGGGCGCTCATGACCGGCGGCCCGACGACCGGGCCCGTCATCCAGGCGCTGGCCTGGTCGATCGGACTGCTGGCGGTCTGCGGGCCCCTGGCCGTCCGCAAGTACAGGCAATCGGCATAGGCCCGCGGCCTAGACGCACCCTGGGAACGGTTAGGCCCAGGAACCATTAGGGTGGTTGAGCTGCGGCCCGAGCCGCTTCGTACGGCTGCCCCGCTTTCTCCCCGACTGAAAGGCTCACGAATGCCGGCGCGCTCCGACCTGCGCAACGTGGCGATCATCGCCCACGTCGACCACGGTAAGACGACGCTGGTCGACGCCATGCTCTGGCAGTCGGGGGTCTTCCGCGCCAACCAGGACAAGCCCGATCGGGTCATGGACTCGACCGACCTGGAGCGGGAGAAGGGCATCACGATCCTGGCCAAGAACACGGCCGTGCAGTACCGCGACGTCAAGCTCAACATCGTCGACAC
>CAZCVW010000041.1:0-14720 GCA_964502185.1 uncultured Burkholderiales bacterium | reverse complement strand
GCCGCCCTGGCGGCCGCCAGGGGCGAAGCGGTCGAGACGGTGGCGGCCACGACCCACCGCAATGCGCTGGCCGTCTTCTGGCCGGCCGAGCGCTAGCGAGACGCATCGGCCCGCCCCGAGCCGCCACCGGCGATGTTCGCCCTGTGGCCGGCGATACCCGGGCGGCGCTCCTTTTCTTTTGCCCGCCCCGAACATGCCGATGAGGCGGACAGCATGGACGGCCTGACGCAGGAGCCGTGACTCAAGTGGCGAACAGTGCTACTTGTGCTGTTCTGTCAATTACTGAGGTCTATTCGGGCGTGTGTTGTCCACCGTCAACAGATGCTCCGTTTGGGGGCCTTGGCTGCTGTGCTCGGCGGACTGTTCGGCACCGCTCCGGAGGAGGCGGCCCGCCGGCCGGTTGAGCATTCCGAGACTCTCGACTTCTCGATCTCCCGGCGCCGCCTGGCCGGCGCCGTGGTCGTCGAGCCCTCGCCCCTGGTCGTCGCCGTCGGGACCGCCCGTTCCCGCGTGGCCGCCGGGCGCGGCCACCAGGTTGGCGGCGCGTCGTGGTACCAGTTCCGGCCCGGGACGTGCGCCCACCGGACGCTCCCGAAGGGCACGGTGGTCACCGTGACCAACCGGGCCAACGGGCGGAGCGCAATTTGCCGGGTCGCCGACCGGGGGCCCTACATCGACGGCCGGATCATCGACCTCGACCACTCCGTGTTCAGCGCCATCGCCCCGGTCTCGGCAGGCGTCATACAGGTCCGCCTCGAGTGGTGAGGCCAGCCATTACCGTCCCCTCCGATGGGTCTCCTTTCGCCGACTGACGTGCGGCGCCTCCTCGACGAACACGGACTGCACCCGAGCCGGGCGCTCGGCCAGAACTTCCTGGCTGACCCCAACACCGCCCGGCGCATCGCCCGCCTGGCGGGTGTGGGTCCCGGTGACCGGGTGCTCGAGATCGGTCCCGGCATCGGCTCCCTGACTCTGGCGCTGGCCGACGCGATGGAAGGGCGGGGCGAGATCGTGGCCCTCGAGATCGATCGGCACCTGTTGCCCGCCCTGGAGGACGCCCTGAGCGGGACGGCCGGCGTCCGGGTGGTGGCCGGCGACGCCCTCAACGTCGACTACGAGGCACTGCTCGGTCCCGGCGAGGGCCGACCGTGGCACCTCGTGGCCAACCTGCCCTACAACGTGGCCACCCCGCTCGTCGCCCGGCTGCTCGAGGAGGCCCCGATGCTCGGCCGGCTGGTGGTGATGGTCCAGCGGGAGGTGGCCGAACGGCTGGCCGCCCCGCCGGGCTCTCCGGCCTGCGGGGCCATCTCGGCCAAGGTCGCCTACTACTCCAAGCCGAAGCTCCTGGCCGTGGTCCCCCCGACCGTTTTCATGCCCCGACCCCGAGTCGAGTCGGCGGTCGTCGCCTTCGACCGCCTGAGCGCGCCGCCCGTCGACGTGGCCGGCCCCGAACCGATGCTGTCGCTGGTGCGGACCGGCTTCGCCCAGCGCCGCAAGATGCTCCGCCAGGCGCTTCGGCCGGCCCTCGGGACGGGGGCGGAGGAGTTGCTGCGCCGGGCCGGGATCGACCCGGCGGCCCGGGCCGAGACCTTGACCCTGGAGAACTGGGCCGCGCTCGCCCGCGTGGTGGACGGGTGACCGTCGGTATCCGGGCCCTGGCCCGGGCGAAGCTCACCCTGTCGCTGCGCGTCCTCCGCCTCCGCCCGGACGGCTACCACGACCTCGAGGCGCTGACCGTGTCGCTGGAGGACCCCCACGACGTGGTCAGCCTGCGGGTACGGCCGGCGCTCGGGGTGAGGTTGTCGATGTCGGGGCGTGCCACCCAGGGACTTCCGGGGGGCGAGGCCAACCTGGCCGTGCGGGCCGCTAAACTCCTGCTCGAGGAAGGTGAGGACCCCGACTCCCCCGGACCCTTCGCCGCCTCCGGGCTCGACCTCACCCTGCACAAGTCGATCCCTGCCGGAGCCGGGCTGGGGGGCGGGTCCGCCGACGCGGCCGCCACCCTGGTCGCTGCCAACCGCCTCCTCGGCTTCGGCCTGGCCGATGGAAAACTCGCCGCTCTGGCCGTCCGGTTGGGCTCGGACGTGCCCTTCTGTCTCTCCGGCGGTAGCGCCTGGATGCGGGGCCGGGGTGAGGTGCTGGACCTGATCGAACCGATCGAGCCGTTCCCGCTGCTGGTGGCCATACCGCCCTTCGCCCTGGCCACGCCGGCCGTCTACCGCGCCTGGGACGAGCTCGGGGGGCTGCCCGCCAGCCGCACCTGCCCGGCCCCCGCCTCGGTGTCGGACCTGGTCGGCGGCGTGCTGGTCAACGACCTCGAACCGGCCGCCGAGGCCGTCGAGCGACGGCTGCGGCCCTACCGCCTGGCGTTGGAGGAGATCGCCGGAGCGCCCGCGGTCATGGCCGGCAGCGGATCGGCCTACGCCGTCCCGCTGGCGTCGCGGGGTCGCGCTGAGACCTTGGCGGAAGAGGTGTCTGGGCGGCTCGGGGGAGTGGCCTTCGCGACCCGGCCTGTCGGCCGGGGAGTGGCCCTCCAGGGGGCCTGAAGCCCGGTTACTTCCCGGCCGCTCGGCGCTGCCAGCGCGTGCGCTTGAGGAGCTTCTTGTGCTTCTTCTTTCGCATGCGCTTGCGGCGCTTCTTAATCAGGGAACCCATGGCGGGGGCACCTTACCCGTCTGCCCGCCCGGCTGTCATACCGCGTCACTCCATTCTGGGCGGGCACTATGGTCGAATGCGTTCGGGGGTGGTGTAACCGGCAGCACAAGGTCCTTTGGAGTCCTGAGACGAGGTTCGAACCCTCGCCCCCGAGCTTTTCGACTTCGGAAGGGGTCATGTGAGCGAGCGACCGTTGGCCGCCATCGTCCTCGCCGCCGGCGAGGGGACGCGTATGAAGTCCTCCATCCCGAAGGTGCTCCACCCCCTGTGCGGACGGCCGATGGTCTGTCACGTCATCGGGGCGCTGGAGCAGCTCGAACTGGAGCGGATCGTCGTCGTGGTCGGCCACGGAGCCGACCGGGTCATCAAGACCCTGCGGGAGGACGAGACCGGCACGCCGCTGGAGTTCGTCGAGCAGCGGGTGCAGCGGGGGACGGGAGACGCCGTCTCCGTCGGGCTCACCGTGTTCCCCGACGAGATCGACGGCGAGGGCGACATCGTGGTCGTCCCCGGTGACACGCCGCTGCTGCGGGCGGAGACGCTGGCCGCCCTGGCGCAGGCGCACGCGCAGTCGGGCGCGGCCGCCACCGTGCTCACGGCCCGGCTGCCCGACCCGACCGGCTACGGCCGGATCCTGCGAGGCAAGGACGGGGGCGTCGAGCAGATCATCGACCACTGGGACGCCAGCCCCGAAGAGCGCGAGATCGACGAGGTGAACACCTCGATCTACTGCTTCCGCCATAACCTGCTGGCTCCCGCCCTGCGCCGGCTGTCCCCGGAGAACGCCCAGGGGGAGTACTACCTGACGGACGTCATCGCCGTCCTCCGCCAGGCCGGTCACAAGGTCATCGCCATGACCGCCCCCGAGACGGCCGAAGCGCTCGGCGTCAACGACCGGTCGCAACTGGCCGAGGCGGAAGGCGCCCTGCGGTTGCGCATCAACGCCCGGTGGATGCGTGAAGGTGTGACCATGGCCGACCCCTCCCGCACCTATATCGACGCCGGCGTGACCCTCGCCTCCGAGGTCTCGCTGCTGCCGGGCGTCGTCCTCGAAGGGCGGACGCAGATCGGCGCCGGCGCGGTGATCGGGCCGGACACGCGCCTCACGGACACGATCGTCGGCGAGGGCGCCACCGTCACCTACTCGGTGGCCCGGGAGGCCGAGATCGGCGACGGGGTCAGCGTCGGACCGTTCACCCACCTGCGGCCGGGCGCCCGGCTCGGCCGGGGGGCGAAGGCGGGCAGCTTCGTGGAGATCAAATCGTCGGAAGTGGCCGAGGGGGCGAAGGTCCCGCACCTCGCCTACGTCGGCGACGCCGAGATCGGTGCCGGGGCCAACATCGGAGCAGGGACGATCACCGCCAACTACGACGGTCGGGCCAAGCACCGGACCAAGGTGGGAGCTGGAGCACACATCGGCTCGAACACCGTGCTGGTAGCGCCCGTCGAGGTGGGGGAGGGCGCCTACACCGGCGCCGGGGCGGTGGTGACCGGCGACGTCCCCGCCGGCGCCTTGGCCAAAGGTGTGCCCGCCCGGGTCGAGGAGAACTGGGCCAAGACGCAGGCCGACCCGCCGGAGGAGCCGAGCGCCTAGGGGCTTGCAGCGGGCCTCGGGCGGCCGGATCTGCGAAACTCGTAGCAGGGCCGCGAGCGGAAGCGGGGCGGAATGGAACTGGTCACCAAGAAGAAGTTGATCCTCTTCAGCGGGAGGGCCAACGTGCCCCTCGCCGAGGAGATCGCCGAGAACCTGGGGGTTCCCCTGGGCGGGGTGGAGCTGTCCACCTTCGCCAACGGCGAGATCTACTGTCGGTACCTGGAGAGCATCCGGGGCGCCGACGTGTTCCTCGTCCAGAGCCACTGCGACCCGATCAACGAGCGGCTCATGGAGCAGCTCATCATGATCGACGCGGCCAAGCGGGCCTCGGCCAAGCGGATCACGGCGGTGTGCCCCTTCTACGGCTACTCCCGGCAGGACAAGAAGACGGAAGGCCGGGAGCCGATCACCGCCCGCCTGGTGGCCGACCTGCTCACCGCCGCCGGTGCGGACCGGGTGGTGGCCGTCGACCTCCACACCGGCCAGATCCAGGGCTTCTTCAACATGCCGGTCGACCACCTGACCGCCCTGCCCCTGCTCTCCAGTTACCTGGCCGAGACCGTCGAGGGCGACCCGGTGGTCGTCTCGCCCGACGCCGGCCGGGTGAAGCTGGCCCAGCGCCTCGCCCACCACCTCAACACCGACATCGCCATCATCGACAAGCGCCGGCCCCGGGGCACCCACAACATCGCCCAGGCGAACGTGATCGTGGGCGACGTGGAGGGCCGCCCGGTCATTCTCATCGACGACATGATCGACACCGCCGGCACGGTGGCGAGTGCCGCCGAGATGCTGGTCGAGCGGGGGGCGACCGCGGTCTACGTGGCCGCCACCCACGGCGTCCTGTCGGGCCCGGCCGTTGATCGGTTGAAGAACGCCCCGATCAAGGAAGTGGTGCTCACCAACACCCTGCCCATCGAGGACGGCAAGCGGTTCCCCGAGCTGCGGGTGCTGTCGATCGCCCCGATCATCGCCGACGCCCTCGACGCCGTCTTCGAGGACACGTCGGTCAGCCAGCTCTTCCAGGGCGACAACCTCTAGCCGAGGACGTCCGGTCCACAAGCTCCTCGCTTCGCCGCCTCCGCTAGGCTCGGCGGTCTGTTCGCGTCGGCTGCATCTGGGCAACCCTGGGCGGGCGGCTGGGTTTCCACGGAGGTTGGTCATGGCAGAGGTCACGCTGGTTGCTGAGGTGGGGCGCCCGACAGGGAAGGGCGCCGCCCGGAAGATCCGGCGGGAGGGCAAGGTCCCCGCAGTGGTCTACGGACTCGGCTCGGATTCCGAGGCGGTGGCGGTTCCCGGCCGCGAGCTCGGCCACATCCTGTCGAGTCCGGGCGGGTCGAACACCCTGATCAACCTGGACATGGGCGGGAAGAACGAACTCGTCCTGGCCCGCCAGGTGCAGCGCCACCCCGTCCGCCACACCCTGGTCCACGTGGACCTCATCCGGGTCAGTCGGGACATCGCCGTTTCCGCCGAAGTGCCGGTCCACCTGACCGGCGAGGCGGCCGGTGTGCGCGACGGCGGCCTGCTGGAGCAGGCCATCTTCACACTTTCGATCGAGGCCAAGCCGGCCGACCTCCCCGCCAACATCGAGATCGATGTGAGCGCACTGGGGATCGGCGACCGTCTCACGGTGGCCGACCTCACACTGCCCCGCGGCGTCGTGAGCACCCAGGATCCCGAGGAGCTGGTGGCCCAGGTCAGCGTGACCCGGGGCATGGACCTCCCCGAAGAGGAGGCCGCGGCCGAGGGCGAGGCCGGAGAGGGCGGCGAGGGCGCGGCTCCTGCCGATGGCGAAGGCGGGGAGGGCTAGCGCCGGTCTATCGGGCCTGGCCCCACGTGCTGCTGCGCAGGGAATCTCGAGGGTCGGCGGCCGACCTCCTCGTGGTCGGGCTCGGCAACCCGGGCGACGAGTACGCCCGCACGCGCCACAACGTCGGCGCCGAGGTCATCGAGCGGCTGGCGGAGCGTCATAGGGGCAAGCTGCGCAAGCAGAAGGAACGGGCGATGGCCGACGAGGTCAACGTCGGCGGCCGCCGGCTGGCCCTCGCCGTCCCGCTCACCTACATGAACCTCTCCGGCGAGGCGGTGGGCCCGCTGGTGCGGCGCTACCGGGTCGAGCCGAGCCAACTCGTGGTCGTGCACGACGAGATGGACCTCGAGCTGCCCCGCCTCCAGGTCAAGGAGGGGGGTGGGCTGGCGGGCCACCACGGCCTGAAGTCGATCGTGGCCCACCTCCACACGCAGGACTTCCTCCGCATCCGCATCGGCATCGGCAAGCCGCCGGGACGCCGGGAGGGCGCCGACCACGTGCTCAAGAAGTTCGGCAAGACCGAGCGCGAGCAGATCGACGTGACCATCGAAGAGGCCGCCGACGCCGTGGAGACGATCCTCGCCGACGGCGTGACCGCGGCCATGAACCGCTTCAACTGACTGGCCCCTCCGGGCCTCGGGCTGACCTGACGAGGTCAGTGGCTGGCCTGCTCTTTGCGCTCAGCGCCGACGATGGTCGAGGATCGGGCCTTGAGCGAGCCGCACGCCATCGTTGTCGTCATCGTCGACGACCACGGCCTCTTCTCCCGGGGGCTGGAACTCCTCCTGACCGCCGCCTCCGAAGGGCGGATCCAGGTGGCGGGGCGTACCGAGCGGGCCGACGAGGCTCTGGCCCTCGTCCGCCGGCACCGGCCGCAGGTGGCCGTGGTCGACCTCGCCATGCCGCCGCCCGGTGGCGTCGGAGCCATCCGGGCCATCGCCCACCACTACCCCGAGGTGCGGATCCTGGCGTTGTCCGGCACCGACGACCGGAACCTGGCTCTGGAGGCTCTCGGCGCCGGCGCCGTGGGCTTCATCCCGAAGTCGTCCGACCCGGACGTGCTGGTGCCACCGCTGCTCACCCTGGGCGGCGGCCTGTCCGTACTGCCCCCCTCCCTGCTGCGGGCGCTGCTCGACACGATGGCCAAGCGGGGCCCTTCGGTGCTGGGCCGCCTGGACGGCGAGGAGGTCGCCCTCTGGCGCCTGGTGGCCGGGGGGTTGGAGAGCGCCGAGATCGCCGAGCAACTCTTCGTCTCCGAGCGGACGGCCAAGCGCATGGTGGCGTCGTTGCTGCGCAAGCTCGACGTCGCCAACCGCATCCAGGCCGCTCTCCTGGCCGGGCGCGTCGGCCTCCTCGACGACGAAATCTGAACCAACCCTGACCCGACCGGGACACGGTTTGGCCCCTCGTGCCCCTGCGCCCGAGCGGGCCCTCGTGGTCCACTGCGTCGCACAGGGACGACGAGGGGGAAAGCATGCCGGTCTTCAAGGACGAGGCTGAGGTCTACCAGTACATCGGTGGCATCTTCGAGGAGGCTCTGGCCGACGAGCAGATCGGCCAGAAGTTCGCCGACTCCGGCGTGATCCTCAAGGTGACCCACACCGAGCCCAATGCGGTCTTCACGGTGGACATGCCGTCCAAGAAGGTTCTCTACGGCGACGACGCCAAGAACGGCCCCAAGCCGATCGTCGAGATGTTCATGACGGCCGACGTGGGCCACCGGTTCTGGCTCGGCAAGGTCAACATCTCCCTCGCCCTGGCCAAGGGCCAGATGCGGGCCAAGGGCCCGGTTCCCAAGATCCTGAAGCTGGTGCCCCTGGCGAAGGGACTCTTCCCCAAATACAGGGAGTCCCTCGTGAAGAACGGCCGTTCCGACATCGTGGAGGGCTGAGGGCGTGGGCAACGTAATCGACAACATCGCCAAGCTCGACGCGCCGCCGCTGCCGACTCAGGGCCGGGAGGAGGAGCTCTGCGCCGCCTATCTCCAGCGCTGTGACCGGGCCGGCCTGTACCGGCGCGAGGTGTGCAAGTTCGGCGAGCTTCCCTGGAAGGTTGGGGCTCAGTGAGCCTGCTCTTTCCTTCCGTCGACTGGTTCTCCCGGCTCGGTGAGCTGATGGACGAGAACCGTGCCCTCCACCAACATGTCGGCGAGATCGACGTGAGCTGCGTGTGGACCGTCTTCGACGCCGATGGCGAAGGTACGGATCGGCATTTCCAGACGACATTCGAGCTCTACTCGCTCGTCGACGTCCGGGAGGTGACCGAGGAGGAGCGGGAGAAGGCCGACTTCATCATGGAGACGGACGTCTACGTCTGGAAGGAGATGCTGGACAGCATCGCCGAGGGCGGAGGGCGGCCGGACCTGGAACACTCGCTCAACCGTCTCAGCCTCCCCGGGGTGCCGATCCGGGTCTGGGCCGAAGATCCGTTGGGACGGGACATGTTCTTCCGCTTCAACGGCAGCCTGCAGGAGTTCGTCAACGCCAGCGGGCAGATCCCCACGGTCTACGCGGTCGAGGACTGATCCACCGATGGCCCGGAACCGCATCGGCCACTTCTACATCGAGGACACCTGTATCGGCTGCGGGGCCTGCGAGCACGCCTGCCCGGGGAAGGTGGACGCCGTCTACGAGCTCGACGACGACTTCCTGGGCCGCTTCGCCATCGTCCTCGAGGACTGCATCGACTGCGGCTTCTGTGTCCCGATGTGCCCGGTCGACTGCATCCGGGACGCACGAGCCTCCGGGCTGGACTCCGACACCGAAAACGGTTGGAAGCGCATTCGGGAGCTGCAGGCCTGGGCCACCGCTCGCCACTGACCCTGTGCTTGCCGCGGACCCTGTGCTTGCCACAGCCATCAGAACCGACCCAGACTGGGGCGGGGGGATGCCTGTGGCCAGCGCGCTCGGTGAACTGCGGCGCCGTTTCGAGGAGACCGACCGGACCACGGGTGAGGTCGTCGTCTCCTGGATCCGGGTGGGCATGGGGATCTCGATGGTCACCATCCTCGCCACCGGCTACCCGCTCGACCACTACGCGGCGGCCGCCTGGACGGTCCTCCTCTCCGCCTGCGTCTACTCCTGGGCGGCGCTGGTCGAGGTTGCCCGGGAGGCCAAGCGGGGCAAGGTGCATCCCTCGACCGCCCACATCCTCACGGTCTGCGACGCCGGGATCATCGTGGTCCTGATCGGGCTCACGAGCCCGACGAGGAGCCCGATGCTGCCCATCCTCGTGCTCGTGGTCATCACCCAGGGCATGCGCTTCCCGCTGCGCCGGGCCATGGCGGTCGTGCTCATCACGGTTGTCGCCCTCGTGTCGGTGATCCTCCTCGTGCCCAAGCCGGACCTGCCCCAGGACGAGCGGGTCCGCCAGGCGCTGTGGTGGACGTGGATGCTGGTGAGCGGGGGCGTGCTCTCGTGTGTCCTGTCCTACACGGCCGACCAGGCCCACCGCCGGCGGGCCCGGGCCGAGGCGGCGGCCGAGGCCGAGCACCGCCGGCTCGACGAGGAGCGGGAACTACGTCGCCGGCTCGAGGCCATCGACGCGGCCCGCAAGGATTTCCTGCACGCCCTCTCCCACGACTTCCGCACCCCGATCGCCTCGCTCGAGGCGCTGGCCGAGGCGCTCCGGTGGGAACGGAACCCGCTGTCGGCCGAGCAACGCGACGAGGTCATCGGGCTCATCGGGACCCACGCCCGGCAGCTGGGAACCATGCTGGGCGAGGTGCGGGAGGTGGCGATCACCGAGTCGCTCGACTTCGACCAGCGGGTGGAGATCGCCGACGTCTACATGCCGGAACTCATCAGCTCGGCGGTGGCGGCCGCCGGCCTGTCCCCCGAGCGCGTCCGGATCAGCATCGATCCCGGCCTCAAGGTGCTCCATACCGATACGCGCAAGGTGCTGCGCATCCTGGCCAACCTCCTGGAGAACGCCAACCGGTACTCGCCCGCCCAGGAGGGCGTCGCGGTTCGCCTCGCCATGCGCCAGGAGATGGTGGAACTGGCGGTGCTCGACCGGGGCCCGGGCATCCCTCCCGAGCTGACCGCCCAGGCCCTGGAGAAGTTCGTCAGCTTCGGCGAGCACCGCTCGTCCGGCCTCGGCATGTGGATCGTGTCCCAGTTCGTGGCGGCCCTGTCCGGACAGCTCGTGGTCGACGCCCGGCCGGAGGGCGGCCTGATCGTGCGGGTGCGCCTGCCCGTCGAGGTGAGGGTCCGGCACGTCGGCGCCGCCCCCCAGAACGCGGCTGCTCAGCACGCGACTCCCCGGGACGCGGCTGCCGTCTGATGGACGGGCGCCTTCCGGCCTTCTTCGTCTCGCGCGTCCGAGCGGCGGTGGGTGGCTACATGGTGCTGCTCGCCGTCTCCGGCGACGAGCACTTCGAGTACTACCCCGTCGCGGCCTGGAGCCTCACGCTGGTGGCCGCCGGCTACGCCGTGGTGATCCTGCTGGCCCTCAGGCGGCCCTGGCGCCAGAGGCTGCGCCCGTGGGTCCCCGGGGCCCTCATCGGTGTGGATACCGGAATCATCACGGCGCTGGCGGGTGTGACCGGAGGGGCGCAGAGCCCGTTCGCCCCGATCCTCCTCCTCGTTGTCATCGCGGTGGCCATCCGCTTCGGGATGCGCCGCACCGCCTTCGCCCTCACCTGGACCGTCCCCGCCCTCGCCGTCCTGATCCTGCTGGTGCCGCAACCCGAGCGGTCCGCTGACCAGCGGCGGCGCGATGCCGTGTGGTGGGCGGGGCACCTCACCGCCGGAGCGGTGTTGGCCGGGGTGCTCTCCGACCGCCTCGACGTGGCCCGTCGCCGCCGCGCCCACGCCGAATCGGAGGCGGAGCTCGAGCACCAGCGCCTCGAGTTGGAGCGGCTGACGCGTCACCGCCTCGAGCACCTCGACGCCGCCCGCCTCGAGTTCCTTTCCTCCCTGTTGCACGAGTTCCGGCCCCCGGTGACGTCGCTGGCGACCCTGTCCCGGGCGCTGCGCCGCGACGAGGATTCGCTCTCGGCCGGCGAGCGCGCCGGGATGCTCAGCCGCATGGAGGGGTGCGCCGGGCATCTCGACGCCGTGCTGCACGAGGTCGCCGAGGTACTCGTGGCCGAGTCGCTCGGCGCCGAGCACAGCCGTCAGCAGGCGGACGTGTACCTCCCGCAGCTGGCCGGGCAGGCGGCCGTCATGTGCGGCTTACCGCTCGAGCAACTGGCCACCCGCCTGGAGCCCGGCCTCACCGTCGTGCGGGCCGACCCGGACAAGTTGCTGCGGATCCTGGCCAAGCTGCTGGAGGACGCCACGCGCTGCTCCCCGCCCGGCCACGTGGTCGAGGTCGAGGTGGGCGCCGGCGCCCGCGCTGGTCAACCCAGCACCGTGGAGCTGGCGGTCCTCGACCGGCGCTTGGCGACGTCGCCCTGGACACGAGTACGCGGCCCCGGCGAACATCCGAGCCTCGGCTTGTGGGTGGCCACGCGTCTGGCCGAGAGCATGGGCGGAGGCGTGGCGACGGAGGCCCGGGCCGGGGGCGGGCTCGTCGTGCGGGCCTGGTTCCCGGTCAGTCCGAATGGACCAGAGCCCCGACCGTCCTCATCCGGACGGACAGTTGCCACCGGGTCGGGCCAGGGCCGAGGATGATTCCCCGGTGCGACTCCGCAGGGGAGGGCGAACTGGACACGGTCAGAACAGTCCTGATTGACGGGGACGGTCTGTTCGGGCGCGGCCTGGAACAGGTCCTCGACAGCCTGTCGGCCGGCGTGGTGGCGGTGGTCGGCCGCGCCGACGATCCCCGGAAAGCGCCCGACCTGCTGCGGCGGCTGCGGCCGCAGGTGGCCGTCATCGATCTCGGCCCGGAGGCTGGCCCTCTTCCCCCGGGCGGCTCGCCCGTCGTAGCCGAACTGCATCGTGGGTTCCCCGCTCTGCGCCTCCTCGCCCTGATGGAGCGGGTGGACGTGGAGTTGGCGCTGGCCACGCTGCGGTGCGGTGCCCATGGCGTGCTGCCCCGCTCGTCCAGTCCCGAAGAACTCGTTGCCCCTCTGCTCTCCCTCGCCTCCGGCCACGTGGTCGTGCCCCGCGGCATCCTCACGTCGCTCCTGGGGGCCTCCGTTCCCCGGTGCCGCCAGGTCCTCGACGGGGTGAGCCCGGAGGACCGTGAGCTCTGGCGCATGGTGGCCGACGGCCTGGAGACCATCCAGATCGCCGAGAAGCTGTTCGTGTCCGAGCGGACCGCGAAGCGGATGGTCGCCTCGCTGCTCCGCCGCCTCGGGGTCATGAATCGTATCCAGGCCGCCGCCCTGGCCGGCCAGGCCGGCCTCCTCGACGACGCCCGGCCCCCTAGTGAAAGCGCGATGGTGACATGAACCGACTGTCTCCCGTTCTGCGGGCCGTGGCCGTGATCTTCGTGACGGGCCCGGCCCTGCCCAGGGACAGCGCCGGCGCAAGGAGGCAGACGGCATGACCACTAACGGCACGGGCACCAACGGCACCAGCCCGAACCGCCGTGTCCGCATCGCCGCCATCCAGCCCGCGCTGGCGCTGGGGGAGGTGGACCGCAATCTGGCCCGCTGCGAGGACCTCGTGCGCCAGGCGGTCAAGGAGCACAACCCGGAGGTGGTGGTGCTCCCCGAGGCCGTCACGTCTCCGAACGTCTTCCACCCGGTGCTCCGCTCGGTCCCGTTTCCCGTGGACGGCGTACCGTTCCTCTTCCTCCGGGATCTGGCCCGCGAGCTCGGCGTGACCATCGGGGGCGGATACCTGTCCGTGCGGGGGCCCGACGCCCGGCACACCTACGGGCTGGCCGAGCCGGACGGCACCGTGCACCTCCACGACAAGGACGAGCCTTCGGCCTGGGAGTACTGCTACTACACGGGCGGCGAGGACGACGGCGTGTTCCCCACCCGCCATGGCGTGGTCGGCTGCGCCATGGGGTGGGAAGGAGTCCGCAGCCGCACCGCGGCCCGCATGGTCAAAGGCGGCGTCCAGCTCGTGATCGGAGGCAACTGCTGGCCCGCCTACCCCCGGTGGCTCTCGAGCAAGATCCTGCGGCGGGACCAGGAGTACTACGAACTGTGGGCCGCCGACGCGGCCCGCAACCTGGCCCGGGCCGTCGGTGCCCCGGTGGCCATGGCCTGGCACGTCGGTCCCATCAAGGGCAAGACACCGCTGGCCCCGGGCGTCCCCTGGCCCACCAACATGGTCGGTGAGACCTCCATCGTGGAGCGCGACGGGCACGTGCTGGCCCGGCGGTCGTGGACCGAGGGCGAGGGTTACGTCGCGGCCGAGGTGGAGATCGGCCCGCCCGAGCCGCTCGACCCGATCCCGTCGGGCTTCTGGCTGCGGCCCCAGACCACCTCGTTGCACGCGGTGTGGCACCTGATGAAGGCCCACGGCCGCCTCCGCTACCGCGTCGACAAGGCCAGGGGCCGCTTCCCCTGGGCCGATGGCTCGGGCCATGACATCTCGAACACCGTCCTCCCCAACTCTCTGGGTCCGTCGGCCAAGAAGACGGCGCCGTCGTCCTGACCGAGATGGACGAGGCACTCACGGTGATCCTGGTCGACGACCACCAGCTCTTCTCGCGCGGTCTCGAACTGTTGCTCAACACCGACCCGGGCAGCAAGGTCCGGGTGCTCGGGCGGACGGAGGACGCCGACAAGGCCGTCGACCTCGTGCGGCGCCACCGGCCGCAGGTCGCCATCATCGACCTGGTGATGCCCCCGCCCGGGGGGTTGGCGGCCGTGCAGCAGGTGCGGCGGCATTACCCCGAAGTGCGGATCCTGGTCTTGTCCGGCAACGACGAGGTGGCCACGGCCATCGAGGCCCTGCGGGCCGGGGCTGACGGCTTCCTGCTCAAGTCGTCAGAACCTGACGAGCTCGTCCCGCCCCTCGTCACCCTCGTCGCCGGGCTGTCCGTACTGCCGCAGGCGGTGCTGGGGGAGCTCCTCGAAGCCAAGGTCCGTTCGGGCCAGGGCCTGCTCGACCGGCTCACCTCGGAGGAGTCGAGCCTGCTCCGCCTGGTCGCCGCCGGCCTGGAGAGCACCGAGATCGCCGAGCGCCTGCATGTCTCCGATCGCACCGCGAAGCGACTCGTCGCCTCCCTGCTCCGCCGGATCGGCGTAACCAATCGGGTGCAGGCGGCCGCTTTCGCCGGGCGGAGCGGGTTGCTGGACCCGACCGACCCCTAGGGACGGGCGTTGGCCCCGGAGTGCCAGGTCTGGCCCCTACACCCCGTGATCTGGGCGTTTCGGTGTGTTTCCATCATGTTTGCACCAATTGTCATTTGGTGGCGTCGAAGGCGAGATCGTGTCGTTCCCACGCACCCGGCTCTTCAAGGGCCACTGACAACGAGCACGAGCCGTCCGAGGGGGGAGACGTCCGAAGGGCGGCAAGAGAGGTGATCGTGTTGAGCAGCAATAAACCGTGGAGCTACGTAGCACTATTCAGCGTTCTGGCCGTGTTGGGAGCCGCGTGCTCCGGCGGGTCGTCCAACGACTCGAAATCGGCCAATGCGGACAAGGCGGAAGAGGCATCCGCCCCCGTAGTTGACCAAGCCACTACACCCGAAGCGACCCCGGCTGCGAGCCCGGAGGCACCCGCCACCGATCCCGCCGCGGCCGCAGCCCCGGCTTCCGGTGCTAAGCCGGCCGCCACCAAGGCTCCCTCGGCCGGCAAGACGGCC
>CAZCVW010000040.1:0-14918 GCA_964502185.1 uncultured Burkholderiales bacterium | reverse complement strand
GGCCCGGCCGATGGGCTTCTGCTTCATCAACAATGTCGCCGTGGCCGCCGCCAACCTGGCCACCCAGGGCGAACGGGTGCTGGTGCTGGACTGGGACGCCCACCACGGCAACGGGACGGAGGCCATCTTCTGGGACGACCCCCGGGTCTTCTACGTCTCCACCCATCAGGACCGGGCCTACCCCGGCACGGGTGCCCTGGACGACCTGGGCGGCGCGTCGGCGCGGGGGACGACGCTGAACCTGCCCTTCCCGGCGGGGACTACCGGCGACGTCTACCTGCGGGCCCTGGACGAGGTCGTCACCCCCGCGGTGGAGCGCTTCAAGCCCACCTGGGTGCTGGTCTCGGCCGGCTACGACGCCCACCGCGAGGATCCCCTCACCGATCTCGGTCTGTCGGCCGCCGATTTCGCCGATATCGCCCGGCGCGTGGCGGCCTACGCCCCGCGGCCCGGCCGTCTCGTGCTGTTTCTGGAAGGCGGGTACGACCTTCCGGCTCTGCGCGACTCGGTGGGGGCGAGCCTGGCCGCCCTGGTCGGCAGCGACTTCCGGCCGGAGGGCGCCACCAACGGCGGTCCCGGAGCCCCGGTGGTCGACGCAGCCCGCCGCTTGTGGGAGGAACTGGGCGAGTAGGCGCGCCGCGTCCACTCTGGACGAGGTTGGTCCTTCCGTGTGGTCAAGGAGCCGGGGGGTTCCGCCGATCGTAAGGGTGACCACGGAGAGTGACCTGTGCCCGATCTCAGCGAACTGCTGCTCTTTGCCGTCGAGCAACGAGCGTCCGACCTGCATCTCAAGCCCGGCTCCCGGCCCGTCGTGCGCCGGGACGGCAGCCTTGAAGCCGCGCCCTTCCCCGCCCTGACGGCGGACGAGGTGGAGCAGCTGGCCGCCGCGCTCACGCCTCCGGGTGCAGGACCCGGGCCGGATGGACTGGGCCCCGACGGTCAGGGGCGGTTCGCCTACGAGGGCCCGGCCCGGTTCCGTGTCCACGTGTTCCGGCAGAGCGGGTCGTTGGCCCTGGCGCTGCGGGTCGTCCCCGCCCTGCCGTCCGGCTTCGAGGTACTCGGGTTTCCTCCCGTGGCCCGGCGGCTCAGCGACGAGACCCGGGGCCTCCTGCTGGTGGCGGGCCCGTCCGGGTCCGGCCGGACGACCACCACCGCCGCCATCCTGGACCACATCAACGAGACGCAGGCCCGTCACATCGTCACGATCGAGGACCCCATCGAGGTCGTCCATCACTCCAAGCGCTCGATCGTGAGCCAGCGAGAGGTGGGTCGGGACGCCGCGGAGGCCGCCACCGCTCTCTCCGCGGTGCTCGCCCAGGACGTCGACGTCGTCTTCGCCGGCACCCTGGCCAGCGCCGAGGTCGTCACCGCCGCCCTGGACGTGGCCGGCCAAGGCCGGCTCGTGCTCGGCGTGCTCGACACCACGGACGTGGCCACGACCCTCGACCGGATCGTTGATCTCTTTCCCGCGCACCGCCACGCCCGGGTGCGGGCGGCACTGGCCGGCTGCCTGCGGGGCATCCTCTGCCAGCGGCTCCTGGAACGGGTCGACGGCAAGGGGCGGATCCCGGCGGTGGAAGTGTTGCTCGGGACCGGACGCGCCGCCGATGCGATCGTCAACGGCGAGGGTGCGGCCGGGCTCGAGCAGATCATGGCCGAGGGCGAATATCACGGCATGCAGACCTTTGATCAGAGCGTCTTCACCCTCTACAAGAACGGCCTGATCGGCCTCGGCGACGCCCTGGCGGCGGCCACCCATCCGCACGATCTCCGCGTCACGCTGCAGCAAGCCGGGCTCGACACTGTTTGAGCCGCGACACGGTTAAGCATCGAAGGCCGGCGGGGCCGGTCGGCCACAATGGGTTGGTGACCGCCGTCCCCGAGAAGCTGCGCCCGTTGCTGGCGCCCGAGTCCCCCGTCCAGGAACTGGCCCGCCGGCTGTCCGCCGCGGGCCACTGCCTGTACCTCGTCGGCGGTTCCGTCCGCGACGCCCTGCTCGGGCGTCCGGGCGGGGATCTCGACTTCGCCACAGACGCCCGTCCCGCCGCCATCGAGGCGCTGGTGGACGGCTGGGCCGAGCACGTCTGGCTGCAGGGCAAGGCGTTCGGAACGATCGGCTGCTCCCGGGGCGAGCTGCGCCTGGAGATCACCACCTTCCGGGCCGAGGTGTACCGGCCGGACAGCCGCAAGCCGGAGGTCGCCTTCGCCGACAGCCTGGAGGTGGACCTGTCCCGGCGCGACTTCACCGTCAACGCCATGGCGCTGTCGCTTCCGGAGCCCGAACTGGTCGACCCGTTCGGGGGCGTCGAAGACCTGCTGATCCACAAGCGCCTGCGCACCCCGCTCGACCCGGAGACCTCGTTTCTCGACGATCCGCTGCGCATGATGCGCGCCGCGCGCTTCACCGCCTCCCTCGGCCTGGAGCCGGAGCCGCAGCTCACTGCGGCGGTCGAGCATCTGCGGGGTCGGCTCGAGGTGGTGAGCGCCGAGCGCATCCGTGACGAACTCTCCAAGCTGCTGGTGGTGCCCGACCCGTCGCCCGGACTGTGGTTCCTCGTGCGCCTCGGCCTGGCCGACGAGTTCCTCCCCGAACTGCCCGGCCTGGCGCTGGAGCAGGACCCTATCCACCAGCACAAGGACGTCCTGGCCCACACCGTCGCGGTGGTGGCCAAGACCCGGCCCGAGCTGGTGGTGCGCCTGGCCGCGCTACTCCATGACATCGGCAAGCCCAAGACACGCTCCTTCGGCCCCGAGGGAGTGAGCTTCCATCTCCATGACGTAGTCGGTGCCCGCATGGCCGCCGACCGGCTCCGGGCCTTGCGCTACCCCAACGACATCATCGAGCAGGTCGCCGAGCTGGTGGCCCTCCACCTGCGGTTCCACACGTACCGGATGGGCTGGTCGGACAAGGCCGTCCGCCGCTACGTGCGCGACGCCGGCCCGCTCCTGGACCGGCTCAACCACCTCGTCCGGTGCGACTGCACCACCCGGAACCAGGCGAAGGCGAAGACGCTGTCGCGCCGCATGGACGAACTGGAGGCCCGCATCGAGGAGCTCCGGGCCCAGGAGGAGATCGACTCCATCCGATCGCCGCTCGACGGGCACCGTGTCATGCAACTCCTGGACATGGCTCCCGGGCGCGTCGTCGGTGACGCCCTCAACATGCTGCTCGAGATCCGCCTCGACGAGGGCCCCATGACCGAAGAGGAAGCGGAAGCCCGGCTGATGGCCTGGGCGAAGGAGCAGGGGCACGTCGAGGGCTAAAAGGCTCTTTTCCTGTGCAACGCAGCCCTTTTCGTGGGGAACCTTGGGGGCTAGGGTCGGGTCCTACGACGGGGCGGACGTGCGACGTCCCTCAGGGGAGCCGCCGTCAGGGTTGCATCGACCTGCTCAGGAGGTCCTCGGTTGAGGCGTCTCGTCGTCGTCATGCTGGCCGTGGCATCCGTTCTCGTGTCGGCGAACGGCGTGTTCGCGGAACCGGAGCGCCAACCCGTCGTTCTCATCCCCGGCTGGCACGGCGGGGCTTCGTCGTTCGACCGGATGATCCCGATCCTCGAAGCGGCGGGGCTCACCGTCCTCGACTTCGACCCGGCCCGTCCCGGCGCGCAGGCCCTGTCCTACGCCCCGGACGCGGATGGCCAGCACATCTCCTACGTCGCGGGGAAGATCGTCCAGCCCCAGATCGACGCCGCTCTGGCCCGGGCCGGGTTCCCCCGCGACGCCCGGATCGACGTGGTCGGTTTCTCGATGGGCGGGCTGGTGGCCCGGTTCCTGCTGGAGCAGCCCGGGGCCGACGTGGAGAACTTTGCCGAGGGCCGCGGGTGGTTCGGCGACGGGACCCCGGACGTGGCCGCGGACTGGGCCGCCCGGATCGACGATCTCGTCATGCTCGGCACCCCCAGCCACGGGACCTTCCCGGCCTGGGTACCGGGCACCATCGGCGGGTTCGGCCGGTGGAACGCCACCGGCGGCGACATGAGGCCCGGCTCGGCCTTCCTCAGCCGTATGGGTACGGCTGAACCCCCGGGGGAGCGCTACGTGACGGTCGGCGGCGCCCCGCACTGGCTGCCCTTCCCCCGGGCCGACTTCAACGGCGACGGGGTCGCCCACGGCTACGACGGGCTGGTGCCGGCCGAGTCGCCCTTCCTGGCCGGCTCGGAGCAGTACATCGTCCCGATGACGCACGCCGGGCTCGTGAGTGCCCCCCAACCCGTGGACCTGGTGGTGAAGGCCCTCGGCCGCACCGCCCGGGTGCCGGTCGCCGGCGGGCCGGGCCTGGTCGGGGACGCGGTGATCCGGCTCGAGCGGGCCGAGGTCGCCAGCGAACAGGACTTGGGGACCGACGACGAGATGCGCTTCGGCTTCTCGGTCGACCCTGACGGGGGAGCCGACAGCTTCATCCCGGCCGGGCAGATCTCCTACGAGCGCGACGCGCCCTTCGTGCAGGACTGGGGCGACGCCGGGCCCACGGTGGGCCCCGTCCGACTGCCGGGAACGAGCCCGCGCCTCGACGTCCGCCTCGACGTGTGGGAATACGATCCATGGGGCCAGGAATCGGTGGCCACCGCCGTGTTTTCCGACATCATGCTGTCGGACGACCTCGACGGGATGGGCTACTACGAAGCCGAAGTGCCCGCCGGGGGCGGCCGGTACCACCGGTTCCGCGTCTCGTTGAACGGGGTGACGGTGTCGTCCGGCGCGGGTCCGTCAGGTACTTGAGACTTCGATGAGCTTCGGCGCCTGGACGGGGTGGAACTCCGGCCAGCGCTTCCGGCTCTTGGCCGACAGCTTGCGCATGAGGGCGATGGCGCCGGGGTCGTCGTCGCCCGGGCGGCCCTCGATGGCGCCCTCCTCCAGCATCTTGATGAGGATCTCCCGGCCAAGATCGGTGCGCACGACGGTCAGGGTCCAGTCGTTGAACTTGCCGATGCCCCCGGTCGAGATGTCGGCGTGCTCGGCGGCGAAGTCGGGGCAGGTCTTGCACCCTTCCCGCGTCCAGGCGTGGCATTCCTTGAGCGGGACCTCGTGGTAGTCGCCGTTCTTCATCCAGATCTGGAAGACACCCTTGATGTTCATCTTCTTGATCTCGGCCTTCTTGAGCCCGTACTTCGCCTCGAAGAGTTCCTCGAAGATCGCGTCGTCGAAGGTCTTCGAGCAGAGCAGCCCGATGTTGAGGGCGAATTTCCGGGCCACCTTGCCCGCCTTGCGGGCGAGCATCACCGGCGGGACCGACGACTGGCAGCTCATCCCGACCAGGCAGATCTTCTCGGCGCCGCCCGCCACCGCGTCGGCGTAGGCCATCGTGTTGGCCGAGTAGGTGTAGCGGCTGCCCGCCGCGGCCAGGATCTCTTCCCGGGTCTTGGCGACGCCGGGGATCGCCTTCCAGGTCGTGCCGTCGCCCTCCAGGTAGGACACGAGGGCGGCGTCGATGTAGCCGTGCTCCAGGGCCCAGATCAGGATGGCCGAGACCAGCCCGCCGTCCTGGCCGAGCTCGGCCACGTGGGCGTCGGTGGCCCGGGCCAGGATCACGTCCTTGGTGATGCCCTCCACCTCGATGGCGGCTCGGGGCCGCCCGAACATGAACTGGTCGATCTCCGGCTCCCAGGCCCGGAAGCGGGGGCAGGCCCGCGTGCACGACGTGCAGCCCCGGTCGCCGTGGCCGCAGCCGCCCGGCCCGTCCTCCTCTTCGAGGTGGAAGGGCTTGTACACACCCTCGGTGTCTTTGTAGCCGAGTACATCGTGGGGGCACGCCACCACGCAGCCGGCGCAGCCCGTGCAGATGCCACTCATCACGATCTCGTCGTAGAGGTGCTTCCAGTGGAGCTTCTCGGGAGCCATCGACTCCAGTCTTGCAGAGCGCCGTTCGATAGGTTGAGCGGATGTTGCTGGCCCACGCCTTCGGGTCTCCGGTCGAGATCCCCCTACCCCTTTCCGTCTTTTTCATCGGGGCCAGCGTCGTCCTGGTCTTCTCCTTTCTGGCGCTGGGCGTCCTGTGGCGGACGAGCCGCTGGGAGGGAGACGTCGCCGGAGAGAGTGGCAGCCGACCGCTCCCGGCCCCCCTGCCGCGATTCGCCCGAGGTGCGGCCCTGCTCGGCCGCGTCGCGGTGCTGCTCGCCTTCCTGGGCGTCTTCTACGCCGCCATCGCCGGGCGAAACCTGGTCGATGCCAACGTCGCCCCGCGGGCCGTCTTCGTCATCTTCTGGGTGGGCCTCACGGTCGTCTCCGCCTTCTTCGGGGACATCTGGCGCGCGGTCTCCCCGTTCGACACCGTCTGCGCCATCGGCCAGTGGCTCCGGGATCGGCTCCATCGGGAGGGAGCGCCGCCCCGGCCCTATCCGGCCGAGTGGGGCTACTGGCCGGCGGCCGTCCTGTTATTCGGGTTCGTGTGGTTCGAGTTGGTCTTCCCCGACTCCGGCGACCCCCGCAACGTCGGTTTTGCGATGGAGGTCTACACGCTGGCGATGCTGGCGGGCGCGGCGACATGGGGCCGGGAGTGGCTGCACCGGGGCGACGCCTTCGCCGTGTACTTCAGGCTGCTCGCCGCCATGGCCCCGTTCTACAAGGCGCCCGACGGGCAACTTCGGGTCCGGCTGCCGCTGGCCGGACTGGCCGAGCTGACCCCGACCCCCGGGCTGGCGGCGGTGGTCTTCGTCGCTCTGGGGTCCACCAGCTTTGACGGCCTGAGCCGCACGACCTTCTGGGCCGAGTTGACCGCGGGGCAATACGGCAACGACCGGCTCCTCACCGGCACGCTGGGCCTGGCCTGGATGATCATCACCGTGGCGGTCCTCTACGTCGGGTCCATGCGGCTGGCCGGGCGCATCCTCGACAAGGATCCGGAAGAACTGGCGGCCTGGTTCCTGCCGAGCCTGGTGCCCATCGTCTTTGCCTACGCCCTCGCCCACTACTTCTCGCTGCTGATCTTCGAAAGCCAGACGGCCGTCGTGCTCGCCTCCGACCCGCTCGGCCGGGGCTGGGACCTCGTCGGCACGGCCGGGTGGATCATCAACCTGACCTTCATCTCTTCGTACGCGATCGCCTGGGTCCAGGCCGGCTCGATCGTCTTCGGGCACCTGGCCGGAGTGGTGGTGGCCCATGACCGGGCGCTGCGCCGCCTCGACGGGGCTTCGGCCAAGCGGTCGCAGTACCCCCTGCTCGTCGCCATGGTCATCTATACGGTGGGGGGCCTCGCCCTCTTGTTCGGGAGGTGAGTGGGTTGGTGCTGGCCCACGGCAGCGGCATCGACGACATCGCCTTCGTCGCACTGCCGATCCTGGTGTTCGTCGCCCTCCAATGGCTCAACCGGCGGAAGGTCCGCCAGCAGAGCCGGGAGCAGGAGAACGGGGGGGCGGGGCCGAACGAGTCCACAGGTCCGTGAGGGCCTGAAAGGCCTGTGGACGGGGCGTCCCACCGTTGCTAGAGTTTTCCCCACTCCGAGGAAACACGGCGTCACATTTCGTGATTTCGAACGTTTACTCTCGGGGCCGGATCGCCACTCACCGTGCATCCGGTGATCGCCCCCCCGATTACCGGAGGATCATCGTCCATGCGTAGTAACCGCCTGAGCTGGGCTCGAGCCCGGCGGTACGTCGGCCTGATGTTCGCCCTCGTGGCGCTCGCCGCGGCGGCGACCACCGGGGTGATCGCGCGCACTCCTGAGCGCGCCGGGGCGGCCCTCACCTCCGGCTACTGGCTGGTCGGGACGGACGGCGGCGTGTTCTCCTTCGGCCAGGCGGGCTTCCACGGCTCGACCGGTGCCATCAAGCTCAACCAGCCCATCGTCGGCACGGCCCCCACGGCGACTGGCCGGGGCTACTGGATGATCGCGTCCGACGGCGGCATCTTCGCCTTTGGGGACGCCCTGTTCTACGGTTCCATGGGCGGTTCGCCCCTCAACAAGCCGATCGTCGCCATGTCGGCCACGAAGTCCGGCAAGGGCTACTGGTTGGTCGCCGCGGACGGGGGGATCTTCGCCTTCGGGGACGCCGGCTTCTTCGGTTCGATGGGCGGCGAGAAGCTCAACAAGCCCATCGTCGACATCGCCACCACCCCCACGGGTCGGGGCTACTGGATGACCGCCACGGACGGCGGGATCTTCGCCTTCGGCGACGCCGCCTTCCAGGGCTCCACCGGCAACGTCGATCTCGTGCAGCGAATCCACGCCATGGCGGCCACGCCCTCGGGTCGGGGCTACTGGATGGTCGCCGGTGACGGCGGGATCTTCGCCTTCGGCGACGCCAAGTTCCACGGCGCGCCGGGCGGCAGCGCCGACAAGCGGGTGATCGACATCGCCCCGTCGTCGAGCGGGCAGGGTTACTACGTCACGACGTCGAGCGGCAAGGTCTTCGGGTACGGCGACGCCAAGCACTACGGCGACACCGAAACCGAGCAGATCAAGCTGAACAACCGCATCGCCACCATGGCGGCCATGAACGGCAACGAGCCTCCTGTGGCGGTCGACGACGTCATCGGCATCGACGAGGACACCCTGGCCCCGATCGACCTGCTGGCCAACGACCGTGACCCGGACGGCGGCGCGATCAGTCTGCGGGGGACCACGCCTCCGGCCCACGGGACGGCGAGCCCCGTCGGCCGCAGTGCGCTGTACCGGCCCACCGCCGACTTCTTCGGGACCGACTCCTTCACCTACACGATCGTCGACGACCGGGGCGACACGGCCACCGCCCGGGTGACGGTCACCATCAAGTCGGTCGACGACAAGCCCAAGGCGAACCCGGACGACATCACGGCGCTGGAAGACACGGCCGCGGTGATCCCGATCCTGGCCAACGACACCGGGCTGGGTGACGGGCTGGATTCGCTGGAGGTCACCAAGCAGCCCGGCAACGGCAAGGCCGAAGCCATTGCCGACGGCACCGTCCGTTACACGCCGGACAAGGACTTCACCAACCCCGACGGCGGAGAAAGCTTCGAGTACGAGGTGAAGGACAACGACGGCGACACGTCGTCGACCAAGGTGACGGTCAAGGTTCTCCCCACCAACGATCTGCCCGTCGCCTTCGACGACGTGGCGCAGGTCAAGGACGGGAACCCCGCCCGGGCGAAGGTGCTGGAGAACGACGACCCGGGTGACGGCCGGCCCGAGATCCGCCTGGTCGACCCCGCCACCGGCGCGCCGACCGAAGCCCAGGTCCAGACGTCCGAGGGCAGCTTCGTGCGCAAGAACGGCGAGGTCGAGTTCGATCCGGCCAAGTCCTTCACCGGCAACGCCACCGTTCAGTACGTGGTGGTGGACGACGGTGGTACCGGCGACACGTCCAACCCCGCCACGGTGACCTACCAGGTGGCCAACGTCCGCCCGCAGGTGCAGGGCGACACCATCCAGATGACCGCCCAGTCGAGCAAGACAGGCACGCTGCGGGACTTCACCAGCGATCGGGAAGGCGACCCGCTCACGTTCCATGTCGAGGGCAACAACGTGACCTACAACCCGCAGACCGGCGAGTTCACCTTCGGGCCGGTCGGTGAAGGCCGCTACGAGATCACGTTCCGGGCCAGCGATCCCAACGGCACGTCGGATGTGGCCACGCTGGTGTTCGAGGTGGTCCCGCCGCCGACCACCACGACGACTTCACCGCCGCCCCCGTAGCCGTTTCAAACCCTCCTCAGCCGCTGACGAGGCCGGCCACGTCGTAGCCGGCCTCGTCGACCGCCGCCCGCAGCTCGTCGTCGCCGACCGTGCCCTCCACCAGGACGGTCTTGGCCTCGACGTCCACCTCGACACGGTCGACTCCCGGCACCCGGGCGACCTCCGTCTCGATGGCGGTCTTGCAGTGACCGCAGGAGATCCCCGGGACGGAATAGATGCGGGTCATGCTGTCATGCTAGGTCCGTGGCCAAGATCGCTGACCTCCTGACTGCGGGCCGGTGCTTCTCCTTCGAGTTCTTCCCGCCCAAGACCGAGGCGGCCGAGAAGCAACTGACCGAGACCCTGACCGAGCTGGCGCCGCTCCGCCCGTCCTTCGTCTCCATCACCTACGGGGCGGGCGGCTCGACCCGGGAGCGGACCCACGACCTCGTCGTGGACATCCAGAAACGCACCGGCATGACGGCCATGGCCCACCTCACCTGCGCCGGGCACGTCGAAGCGGAGCTCCGGGGGATCCTCGAGCGGTACCGCGACGAAGGCGTGGAGAACATCCTCGCCCTGCGGGGGGATCCGCCGGCCGAGCTCGGCCTGCCCCCGGGCGACCTCGACTACGCCCGCGATCTGGTCGAGCTGGTCCGCCAGATCGGCCCGTTCTCCGTGGGCGTGGCCGCTCACCCGGAGGGCCACCCCGCCGCCCCCGACCGGGCCACCGACCGGCGCCACCTGGCGGCCAAGCTGGCGGCCGCCGACTTCGCCATCACCCAGTTCTTCTTCCGTCGCGACGACTACCTGTCGCTGGTCGAGGATCTCCGGGCGCTCGGGGTCGACCGCCCCGTCGTGCCCGGCATCATGCCGGTGACGAACGTGGCCCAGGTCAGCCGGTTCGCCCAGCTCTCCGGGGCGGCCTTCCCGGCCGATCTGGCCGACCGCCTCCACGCGGTGGCCGACGACCCCGCCGAAGTCCGCCGGATCGGCGTCGACGTCGCCACCGAGCTCTGCCAGGACCTTCTGGACCACGGCGCTCCGGGCCTGCACTTCTACACACTGAACCGCTCCACCGCGACCCGGGAGATCTACGCCAAGCTCGGCCTGGGGTGAAAGCGGTGACCAGGGCGCGTGTCGCCAGCGCCCTGGTCAGCGATAGGAACCGTGGCGGCCGGCTCCGCCGGCGAAGCGTTCGGCTCCGGCCCGGCTCTCGCCGGCCTGGATGACTTCGATGCCGCGGCGGGCTTCAGCGTTGAGAGCTTCGCCAAGTTCGAGATCCCATTGGGTGTAGGACGACATCCGGTCGCCGCGCAGGCACTGCTGAGGGAACGCGGCGATCTCCTTGGCCAACCCGATGGCTGCATCCAGGGCCGTGCCAGTTGGGACCAGGCGGTTGACGAGGCCCATTCGCACGGCTTCCTCGCCGGAGACGGGCCGGCCGGTCAGGATCAGGTCGAGGGCGTTGCTGTGGCCGATGAGCCTTGGCAGGCGGACGGTACCGCCGTCGATCAGGGGTACCCCCCAGCGGCGGCAGAACACCCCGAAGATGGCGTCGGTGGCTGCCACCCTCAGGTCGCACCAGATGGCCAGTTCCAGGCCCCCGGCGACGGCGTAACCTTCGACGGCGGCGATGGTTGGCTTGGACAGCAGTAGGCGCGATGGGCCCATGGGGCCGTCATGGTCTGCGCCGTGGTGGGTGACCTCGCTGGTAGCGAAGCTGTGCAGGTCGTATCCGGCGCAGAAGCAGTTCTCGCGGCCGGTCAGAACGGCAACGCTGAGCGAGTCGTCAGCGTCGAAGCGGCGGAACGCGTCCACCAGAGCAACGGCGGTCGCGTCGTTCACGGCGTTGCGCGCCTGCGGCCGGTTGATCGTAATGATCGCGACAGGACCATCGAACTCGTAGTCCACGTTCGTCATGGCCGCCAGGTCCCCCCTTGGTCGGTTGCGCCGGCCGTTGAGGAAGATTTCGTTGATGTCGCCCATCTGGTCGATGGTCCAACCATCCCAAACCCCACGTAGTGGAGTCCGACGATCTTCCTGGAGTCGGCGTCGGTGACGGACTTGAGCATGCCGGACAGCGCGGCCTTCATGAAACCGTAGAACATCGACCCGTCGGAGCACGGCAGTCCGCAGTCTTCGGCGGGGACGTCTTTTGGGTGCCACCAGGATGGTGACGACGGGACAAGCGCTTCATCGGCCCGCTGGAGAAGGAAGGCCCAGGTAGGCGAGGAACTGTGCCTGACCGGGCCTTCAAATGCGGAGGGGGGCCCAGCAGGTGACGGGCGGCGTTGGTTCGAGGTGCTGCGGCTAGCCTGTGGGCTGGCGATGGGGCTCGCCGGAAACCGCCCGTCAGGGCTGATGGCTCCTACCCGAAGACTTGGCCGGTCGTGTGCCGGGAGGAGCCGATGGGTAGCGAGCTCGAGGAGCTGGAAGGCAAGGACCGGGAGTCGGCGGAGGTAGCCGCCCGGTGCCCCGAAGCCGAGCGGGACGCCCGCCGCCGCACCCGCCGCACCGAACCCCGAGTCCTCGGCGCTGTCGCCCTCGGGGGAGCGCTCGGGGCCCCCGCCCGCTACGGCGTCGCCCAGGCCGTCCATATCACGCCGGGGACGTTCCCGTGGGGCACGTTCTGGATCAACATCTCGGGCAGCTTCGCGCTTGGGATCGTGCTGGGCCTGCTCCTCGAACGCTTCCCGCCGAGCCGCTACCTGCGGCCCTTTGTCGCGACCGGCTTCCTCGGCACCTTCACGACTTACTCCACCTTCGCCGTCGAAACTGACCTGCTCGTCAAGAACGGCCACGTGGCGGTCGCGCTCGCCTACGCGCTCGCCAGCGTGATGGCAGGCTGCGCGTCGGTGTGGGCCGGCCTCGTCCTCGCCCGGGCAGCGCCGGTCACCAGGAGGCATGGACCATGAGACTCGAAGGCCACCAGAAGCGACTCACGATCTTCGTCGGCGAGTCCGATCATCACGGGCACACGCCGCTCGCCACCGAGATCGTCCAGCGCGCCCATGCCGCCGGTCTGGCCGGGGCGTCGGTGTTCCGGGGTGTCGAAGGCTACGGCGCCTCCAACCACATCCACAACACCCGGATCCTGTCGCTCTCCGACGACCTGCCCATGGCGATCGTGATCGTCGACGCCGACGAGCGCATCCGGGCGTTCCTCGAGGAGCTCGACGAGCTCATCACCGAAGGCCTCGCCATCATCGACGACGTCGAGGTGGTCAAATACGTGGGCCGGGACCGCTCGTGAGCCCCCTCGCCTGGGTCGCCTTCATCGCGGCCGGCGCCGCGGCCGCCCCCGTTCGCTACCTCCTCGACGGCGCCGTGTCCGACCGCGTCGAAGGCGCCTTCCCGTGGGGCACTTTCGTCGTCAACATCACCGGGTCGCTCCTCTTCGGCTTCATCACCGGCCTTGCCCTCGACCACGGCTTTCCGCGAACGCCCAAGATCGTGATTGGAACCGGGTTCTGCGGCGCCTACACGACCTTCTCCACCTTCACCTTCGAGACCGTCCGGCTCATCGAGGAAGGCGCCTGGGACGAAGCGTTTCGCAACGCCCTTGGGACACTCGTCGCCGGCACAGGCGCCGCCGCCGTCGGCCTCGGGCTCGCCGCGGCCCTCTGAGGGAGTGGGATTTGAACCCACGGAACCCGGAGGCTGTTGCCTTCCGGGTCGTGCATGAGCAGCCAGCTGCTGCCGTGCTCGCTCATGGGTTCGGGGGTGATCTGGCGGGCGCCCAGGGCGGATTTGCTCAGTTCTGGCCGGCGGCCACGGGGAGTCCGGCCAGGCGCCATTCGGGGAGCCCATCGACGAGTCGCCGGGCGTGGTGGCCCCTCCGCCGGAGGAGTTGGACGGCGTCGCGGGCGAAGACGCAGTAGGGGCCCCGGCAGTAGGCGACGACCTCGATGCCGTCGGGGAGTTCGCCGAGGCGGGCTTCAAGATCGTCCACGGGGATCGAGATGGCTCCGGGGATGTGCCCGGCCCGGAATTCCTCGACGGGCCGGACGTCGAGGACGATGATCTCGCCCCGCCCGGCGCGCTCCAGAAGCTCGTCCCGTCCGACCGCTTCCAGACCGTCGGGGTCGGACAGGTGGGTGCGGACGACGTCGCCCACCTCGGCGAGGCGGGTCCGGGCGACCTCCTGGAGCGTGACGAGGAGGTGGGTCACCTCGTCGCCGGCGAGCCGGTAGAAGACCCGGGTGCCCTCCTTGCGGATCTCGACGAGGCGGGCGCCCCGGAGGACCTGAAGGTGGGCGGAGGTGTTCCCCACTTCCATCCCGGTGAGCTCGGCCAGTTCCTCGACGCTGCGTTGCCCCTGGGCGAGCAGGTCGAGCAGCTCGACCCGCTTGGCGCTGCCCAGCACCTTCCCGACCCGGGCGAACTGCTCGTAGAGGGGGTCCTTCACCTCGCGGCCCATGCTCGATCCTCTGTTCTCAACTATTCCAGTGACCTATAGAATACTAGCGAATCGAGGAGGCAGCCAGACATGACCGGACGTAGCACACCCCTGCCGATCATCGACGAGGGTCTCGGCAACAGCTCCTATCTGGTCGACCTGGGCGATGGCCGGGCCCTGGCGGTGGACCCCTCGCGGGACCCGTCCCCCTACCTGGCGGCCGCCGAGCGGGCCGGGTTGACGGTGGCGTTCGCGGCCGAGACTCATCTCCACGCCGACTTCGTGTCCGGCAGCGGCGAGCTCGCCGCCTTTGGCGCGCAGGTTCTCGCTCCCGCCGCCGGCGGCCTCGATCTGCCCCACAAGGGCCTGGGCGACGGCGACGAGATCGATCTCGGGGGTCTGCGGCTTCGGGCGTTGGCCACTCCGGGGCACTCCCCCGAGCACGTCGCCTATCTCCTCCTCGACGGGGAGCGGCCGGTCGCCCTCTTCTCAGGCGGCTCGCTGCTGGTGGGGGCGGTGGCCCGAACCGACCTCATCGCCCCCGAACGCACCGAGGAACTGGCCCGCTCCTTGTGGCGGTCGCTGGGCGAGCGGATCCTGGCCCTGCCCGACGGTCTCCCCGTGTACCCGACCCATGGGGCGGGGTCCTTCTGCTCGGCGCCCGCCGACGGCCACCGGACCACCACCATCGGGCGGGAGAAGCGCACCAACCCCCTGCTGGCGGTACCCGACGAGGACGCCTTCGTCACCCGGCTCCTCGCTGGGCTGGGGACCTACCCCCGCTACTTCGGTCGCCTCCGGGAGGTCAACCGCCAAGGACCGCGCCTCTACGGTCCCGAACCGCCCGCCCTCACGCCGCTGCGCCCGGGCGACGTCCGCCGCCTGCTCGACGGCGACGCCCTCCTCGTCGACGCCCGCCCCGTGGCC
>CAZCVW010000039.1:0-14957 GCA_964502185.1 uncultured Burkholderiales bacterium | reverse complement strand
CCGGGAAACGGGCGGCGACCGCGTCGGCCGCCGGCCCGGCCCGACTGCCCAGACCAGTTACGACAGGCCCAGTTACGACTGCCCCGGCTACGGCGGGCCCGGCTATGGCTGGCTCGACACCGGCCGCCACGCCACCGGCGCCGCCCGCCAAGAAGCAACGGTCGCCGAGCACGTTGCGCCGACTCATCGAACTGGCCGAACGGGAGATGACGGCGGCCACCGGGGAACGCGACCGGGTCCTCGGCGAGCTCTCCGCCGCCGGCCACGACCACGTGGCCCTGGGCGCGATCGCCGGCCGGCTGGCCGAAGCCGAGACCCGCCTGGCCGGGGTGGAGGAGCGGTGGCTGACCCTGTCCGAGGAGCTGGGGGCCTGAACGAGCCTCGGGTTCGCGGACCCTCGCCCTGGGTCGAGCGGTTCGCCCCGCGGGTGCCGCCCGGCGGCGAGGTGCTGGACCTGGCCTGCGGGGGCGGACGCCACACCGCGCTGTTCGTCGGCCGGGGCCATCGGGTGGTGGCCGTGGACCGCGACCTCTCCGGCCTGGGCCAGCTGGCCGACGACACCCTCGTCGAAGCCCGGGAGTTCGACCTGGAGGACGGCAGCCCGTTCCCCCTGGCCGACCGGGAGTTCGCCGGCGTCGTGGTGACCAACTACCTCCACCGGCCGATCCTCCCCGACCTCGTCTCGGCGGTGGCGCCGGGTGGCGTGCTGATCTACGAGACGTTCGTCCGGGGCAACGAGCGCTTCGGCCGTCCGACGTGTCCCGACTTCCTCCTCGAACCCGGCGAGCTGCTGGAAACGGTGCGGGGCCACCTGCGGGTCGTGGCCTACGAAGACGTCCTCGTCGACAAACCGAAACCGGCCGCCGTCCAGCGGATCTGCGCCGTTCGTCTCCGGCGCGACGTGTGAAACGCTTGGTCCCGCTCCGCCCGTCGGGCGAGCCCTGAGATCTCTTCCATCCGTCCCTAGAGAAATCTGTGCGCGTCTGTGCCGGTTGAGCCCGCCCGGCATGAACGCGCACAGAAACGTGGTGCGCCGGGGGGAAGCGCTGCGCAACGGGGGACCAGACCAAGCGGACGACCATTTACCGCTCCGCGGTGATCGAAGACCCGGAGCGCTGACGTTTGGCTGGACGGGCGTTTTTTGGCTCGGGCGCCGTGATCTACCCTCGGTGCCGTGCGCCACGACACGCAGGTGAAGATCCTCCGGCGGTTCTTCGAGGCCCGGGAGGGCCGCACCACCGATATGGCCGCCGAGCCCTACCGGAATCCGGCGTCCGTCTACACCGACCCAGACCGGTTCGCGGCCGAGGAGCAGCGGCTGTTCCGGTCCGGCGCGGTGGTCGTCGCCCTGTCCGGGGACCTGCCCCAGGTGGGGGAGTACGTCACCACCGACGTGGCCGGCGTGCCGCTGCTGCTGGTGCGGGGCGAGGACGGGGCGGTGCGGGCCTTCCTCAACGTCTGCCGCCACCGCGGCGGCCGGGTGGCCGACGGCCGGGGGTGCCCCGGACGGTCGTTCTCCTGCCCGTACCACTCCTGGACCTACGACATCCACGGCCAGCTGCTGGGGCAGCCCCTGGCCCAGCAGGGCTTCGAGGGGCTCGACCGCGACGAGCTGGGCCTCATCCCGCTGCCCGTCACCGAGCGCTTCGGCGTGATCCTCGTCCGCCCCGGCGGCGGGGAGCCGATCGACGCCGAGGCTGAGCTCGGCGGACTGGGCCCGGAACTGGCCGACCACGGCTTCGCCGCCCACCGGTTCTTCACCGAGCACTCCAGCGAGTGGGAGATGAACTGGAAGCTCGGAGTCGACACCTTCTTGGAGGCATACCACATCTTCTCGTTGCACAAGGCGACGATCGCCCCGGACTTCATGTCCACGCCGTGCATCTACGACCCCTTCGGGCCCCACGCCCGCATCCTGCCCTTCCGGCGCACCGTGCTCGAACTGGCCGAGCAGAGCGAGGACGACTGGCGGCTGCGTCCCCACGCCTCGATCCTCTACCGGCTGGCCCCCCACGTGGTGCTGAACCTGACCGCGGCCGGCCACGCCGAGATGTGGGAGTTCAACCCGCTGGGCTCGCCCCACCGGACCCGGGTGACGATCAGGTTCTACACACCGGGTGAAGTGGGCTCGGAGAAGGAGCGGGACTTCTGGAACCGCAACGTCGACTACACGGTGGGCGTGGTGGTGGCGGAGGACTTCCCCCAGCAGCAGACCATCCACGCCAACCTGCGCACGGGGCTGCTGCCCGAACTGGTCTACGGACGCAACGAGCCTGCCCTCATCCAGTTCCACAAGGAGTTGACTGTCGCCGTGTCGTGACCGTCCCTGACGTGTGCGACTCAACTCTCAGTCGTATCCTGGGAGCAACAGAAGAGAAGAATCGGCTGGGGGGTCGGGGATGCGCGCGCAAGTCATCGAGCTGGGCGAGCGGGTAGTACGGGCGATGGTCATCGAGAACTCGGGGCCGCCCTCGCGCCGCATGTGGTTGATCGCTCGGAACGTCATCCTCGCCCGCCTCAGCCGGGCGGCCTGACCTCAGAGGGACCCGACCGTCTCGAGGTGGCCGACGAAGGCCCGGGCTTGTATCCGGAAGAGGCCGAGCGTGTCTTCGAGCGCTTCTACCGGGCGGACCCCGCCCGGGTGCGCGCCCCCGGGGTTGCTGCCGTCCGCTTCCACCAGCACGTCGCGCAGCCGTTCCAGGACGTGAATCTTGTGTTCGAAGATGTCGAGGTGGTCGCGCACGACCCGCTGGGCCTGCTCCCGCTTGCGCCTGGCCAGCGGACGGCCGAGCGCCAGCTGACCGAGCAGCACGATCTCGTCGAGGGTGAAACCCAGCTCCTTGAGGGCCAGCGCCCCTTCCACGTAGAAGCGGTAGTTCTTCGGGTACAGCCGGGTGCCGCCGGCCGAGCGCGGGGGAGCGGGCAGGATCCCCAGCTCCTCGTAGTAGCGCAGCGTCCGGGGGCTCACACCGCAGAGCTTGGCCAGCTGGCCGATGCTCAGTATGCCTGGCCTGTCTGCTGGGTTTTCTTCTGGGGCCACGAAGCTCCCGAGAGCTCACACTTGACGTTGAACGTAAGCTTCAAATTCTAGCCCGGGCGGCTGTCAACCACGTCCCAGGTCGACGCCGCAGCCGTGGCCACCGGTACCCTCGCTGCTCCATGGGATTAGCCGGCCCCTACCTCGCCGGTCCCTATCTCGACTGGGCAGAGAGGAACCGATGACGGACCAGGTACGCGTCGACTTCGAAGACGGACGGCTCACGCTGACCCTGAACCGGCCGGAGAAGCGCAACGCCCTCAACCGGGGGATGCTCGACGCCCTCTCCGACGGCCTCGCCCGGGCCCGGCGGGATCCGGACGTGCGGGTTGTCGTCCTGCGGGGGGCCGGCGGCTACTTCTCGGCCGGCATCGACCTGGTCGACGCCGTCGCCGCCAACCGCGACGCCTCGCCCCTCCGGCTCATGCGCCAGGTGGGGGAGATGGTCGTCGGCCTGTTCCGTACCCCGGTCCCGAGTATCGCCGTCGTCGAGGGAGGCGCCTACGGGCTGGCCTGCAACGTCGCCCTGGCCTGTGACCTCACGGTGGCCGCCGATGACGCCGTGCTCTCCGAGGTCTTCATCCAGCGGGGCCTGTCCGTCGACGGCGGCGGCGCCTGGCTCGTCCCCCGGCTCATCGGGCTCAAGCGGGCCAAGGAACTCATCTTCTTCGGCGACACCGTCACCGCCCCGCAGGCTGCCGACATGGGCCTCATCAACCACGCCGTGCCCGCCGCCGAACTGGACGGGTTCGTGGACGGGTGGGTCAAGCGGCTCGCCAGCTTCCCGCCCATCGCGCTGTCGTTGTCGAAGGGCTTGCTCAACGACGCCTACGAGCGGTCGTTCGAGCAGCTGGTGGAGGACGAGGGCCGGGCGCAGACGATCAACGCCCGCACCGACGACGCCAAGGAAGGGTTCCTGGCTATGGCCGAGAAGCGCCCGCCCCGCTTCGCCGGCCGCTGATTCAAGATAGACACAGGAAAACGCAAGAAGGGCGCCACCCCGAGAGGGATGGCGCCCTTCTCACCGCAGAGGTCTCAAGCGGCGGGGGCGGAGGCCTTGGCCGCGTTCATGCGACCCAGGCACATGTTGCCGGTGCAGCCGCCGACCGGGTCGGCCGTGGACAGCAGGCGGTCGATGGCCCCCTGGGGCGTGTAGCCCTCGGCCAGGAGCAGAGCGACGGCTCCGACCACGTGGGGCGCGGCCATGGACGTACCGGCCAGGGCGGTGTAGGAGTTCTGCTGCCCGGACTTCCAGAACGTGGAGTACACGTCGTTCTCGGGGCCGCCGTCGCCGGAGCCGCCGGGAGCGTAGATTCCCCACTTGGCGTCGCCGAGCGGGCTGGAGTAGCTGGCCTCGGAACCGTCGGGGCCGACGGCCCCGACCACGAGGGCGTTCAGGTCGCCGTAGTTGGAGCTGCCGATGCCGAGACCGAGGAGGTTGCTGTTCCCCGAGGCGACGACGGGCACGGCGCCCTTGGACCAGGCGTACTCGATGCCTTCCTTCATGTCGGTGCCGAGCAGGCTGGTCAGGACGAAGTTCGGGTCGCCCAGGCTGAGGTTGACCACCTTGGCGCCGTGGTCGACGACCCATTTGATGCCGGCGTTGATGTCGGCCACGCTGCCGGCGCCGGCCGCGCTGAGAGCCTTGGCCACCACCAGCTGGGCGTCCGGGGCGACGCCGGCGATTCCGACGCCGTTGTTGGCGGTCGCGGCGGCGATGCCGGAGACGTGGGTGCCGTGCCCCTGGTCGTCCTGAGCGGAGCCCTGGCACTTGGCCGGGTCACCGCCGGAGCCGACGCAGCTCGTGTGGGCCACGACCTTGCCGGCCAGATCTTCATGGTTGAGGTCGACGCCGGTGTCGACGATGCCGATGCGGATTCCGCTTCCCGTGGTCGACGCCCAGGCGGCGGGAGCGCCGATCTGAGCCAGGCCCCACTGCTTCGCCATGTCGGGGTCGCTCGAACCGGCGGGAGCGGGAGTAACCCAGAGAAGAGCCGGGACGACGGACGCGGCCAGAGCCGCAAGGTGACGGCGCATACATGCTCCTGTTCTCGCGTGAGTTCTACGGTCGCCCTGCGCCAGGGGGTTCACCCGTGGCGTGGGAGCGCAAGAAAGAGGTCCCCGAGCGATGTCGCGAGTGCGGAGCAGTGGAGTGATTGAGGCCGTCAAGGAAGGGGACCGCGTGCTTCAACCGACTGCCTCCCGTTACCGGGAAGAACATCGACCTACGCACAAGCGACATTGTAGGACGAATGCGACAAATAGTGAACGCACCCCGGTGGCAACTATGACGAGGCTGCCGTGATCTCCTGACCCGGGAGGAGGATCAGGCCTCGGCCGGGAGCTGCTGGTCGATCACCCGCTGCACGAGCCGGCCGAGCAGGTCCCGCTCTTCCGGGTCGAGGCAGGCGAACAGCTCGTCCTGCACCTCGGCGGCCAGCACCTTGAAGCGGCCGAGGCGGGCCTGGCCCTCTGGGGTCAGCGTCAGGGCGTACCGGCGCCGGTCCTTCTCGTCGCGCCCCCGGGAGATGAAGCCGGCCCGCTCGAGGAGGTCGAAGATGCCGACGAGGTCGCTCGGGTCGATGCCCAGTCGGTCGCTGACCTGCTTCTGGGACACGGGTTGCAGCTGCTCGATCATTATCATCACGCCGAAAGAGGGCGGCCGCAGGTTCGCCTCGGCGACCCAGGGCTCCTCGGCCAGGCGGCGGGAGAGAGCCCGGCGGAGCATTCCGGACAAACCCGCCAGCGAGATGGTCAACGCCCCGTTCGGCAGGCTCGCTTCGGTTGCCACATTCATGGGAATATCCTATCATTGGAGATACCCATGAATGCAACCCCCGCTTCTGCTCCTGCTCCTGGCCTCAACCTGAACAGTACGAAGGCCGCCGGCGACGCCGTGTCGGTGCGCGGCCTGGTCAAGCGCTACGGCAACGTGACCGCCGTCGACGGCATCGACCTCGACGTCTCCACGGGCGAGATGTTCGGCTTCCTCGGCCCCAACGGCGCCGGCAAGTCGACCACCATCAACATCCTGTGCACCCTCACCAAGCCGTCCCACGGTGCCGCCCACGTGGCCGGCCACGACGTTGTGCGGGAGCGGGCCCAGGTGCGGCGCAACATCGGCCTCGTCTTCCAGGACACGACGCTCGACTCGTACCTCACCGCCGAGCAGAACCTCAGCTTCCACGCCGAGCTGTACGGCGTGCCCAAGGCGGTCGTTCCGGATCGGATGCACCAGGTGCTGACCATGGTGGGCCTCTGGGAACGCCGGGGGAGCCGCGTGGCCACGTTCTCGGGCGGCATGAAGCGCCGCCTCGAGATCGCCCGGGGACTGTTGCACTCGCCCCGGGTGCTGTTCCTCGACGAGCCCACCGTCGGCCTCGACCCTCAGACCCGCAGCTCCATCTGGAACTACATCCACGAGCTGCGCCAGAAAGAGGACATCACGATCTTCCTCACCACGCACTACATGGAAGAGGCGGAGCACTGCGACCGGATCGCCATCATGAACGCCGGCCAGATCATCGTGCTCGACACGCCTGAGGCCCTGAAGGCGAGCGTGGGCAAGGACCGCGTCCAGATCCAGACCGACGACGACGAGACCGCCATCGCGCTCATCCGGGAGCGGTTCGGGCTCGACGCCGCCGTCCGCAACGGCGCCGTCACCTTCTCGGTGGCCTACGGCGAGCAGTTCGTGCCCCGGCTCTTCGCCGAACTCGGGGTGCCCATCCGTTCGGTGAGCGTTGCCCGCCCGTCGCTCGACGACGTGTTCCTGTCCTACACCGGCACGACCATCAGCGACGCCGAGGCGTCGAGCTCCGACAAGGTCCGGGCCAACCCCTGGGCTCCGAGGAGGGGCGCATGAGCACCAGCTTGTCGAGGTCTGGGGTTTCGCCCCCCGCCAGCCTGCCCTCGAGCCCCGTCGCGATCACCGTGCCCGCCCCGGGGCTGGCCAGCGACCTGCGGGCCGTCCGGGTCGTGTGGCGCCGGGAGATCATCCGGTTCAGCCAGGACAAGATCCGCATCGTCACCGCCCTCGTCCAGCCCCTGCTCTACGTGTTCGTGCTGGGGACGGGTCTCTCGTCGCTCACCCGGGAGGCCACCGGCGGCGTGTCTCTGCGGACCTTCATGTACCCCGGCGTGATCGCCCTGTCGGTGCTGTTCACGGCCATGTTCTCGGCCGCCTCCATCGTGTGGGACCGGGAGTTCGGCTTCCTCCGGGAGATGCTCGTCGCCCCGGTGCGCCGCAGCGCCATCATGGTGGGCAAGTGCCTCGGCGGCGCCACGGTGGCCACCTTCCAGGGCCTCATCGTGGTCGCCATCGCCGGTCTGGTCGACGTGCCCTACTCGCCGGTGATGATCGCCGTGCTCTTCGTTGAGATGCTGCTGCTCGGCTTCTGCCTCACCGCCTTCGGGCTGGTGGCGGCGGCCCGGGTCCGGCAGATGCAGTCGATGATGGGGCTCATGCAGATGATCCTGATGCCGCTGATGTTCCTGTCGGGATCGCTCTATCCCCTGCGGGACCTGCCCGGTTGGCTCAACGCGGCGGTCAAGCTCAACCCCATCACCTACGCCGTGCATCCCATCCGCCAGGTCGTCTTCGATCACGTGCACGCCGATCCGGCCGCCCTGGCCCGCCTCAACCCGCCGATCACCTGGTGGGGCTGGGAGGTTCCGGTGCTCGCCCAATTGGCCGTCGTGGCCGTGACCGGGATCCTCCTGCTGGCCGTCTCCGTGGCCGCTTTCAATCGGGCGGACTGATACACACCCGGTTGAACCATCTCTGAGGGTGACCGAAGGTAGCGGGGATCCCGCGGCCCGATCCGGAATCCCAGAGGCCCCTGCGGCGCTCTTACCAGTTGCTAAGAGGAACTTCGAAGTCACCAGAGGAGGTGCCTGACGATGGCTGTAAAGTTTCCCTATCAGTCCCGTCAGGTTGATGTGGTGCCCGAACTGTCAGGGGTCGTGCTCGACGCCGTGGCCGGCGACCACGCCGGGCCGGACGGCGCTCGGTGGGCGGTCGAGACGCCGGAGGGCCGGGTCGAGTTCGACGCGGTTCCCGCCGGAAGTTCCGGCGACGGGCGGTACCGGCCCATCCGCCGCGCTCCCGGTCGCCTGATGCTGGGCGGGCGATCCACGGCGGTGGAACTCGAGTTGCTGCCCTGGTCGGGTGACCGCAGCGAGCTGGCCCTCCGGGTGGCGGGCGAACCGAGATGGCGCTGGAGGAACTGGCCCAGGCGCTTCACCGCCGTGGAAGGCGACGCCTACGTGCGGGCCGGCGACGAGGTGCTGCACGCCCTGGTCGCCGAGATGGAGCGTTGGCCGTACGGATTCCTGGGCGGGCTCGTCGATGAACCGGCCGAGCTCAAGGCGTCGTAGCGCCCTCCGATTTGCCCTGTCCGATTTGCCCTGTCCGATTTGCGCAGCCCGGCGGCGCGGCGGTGGGGTGAGGCGTGGACATCTCGGCGTTGCTCGACGAACTGGCGGCAGAGCAAGAGGCGCTCGACGCCCGCGTCGCCGGGCTGACCGAGGCGGAGTGGGCCATCCCCACTCCGGCCGAGGGTTGGGACGTGAGGGATTCCATCGGCCACCTGGGCTACTTCGAGGAGACGGCCAATCTCGCCCTCACCGATCGGGACGCCTTCTCGCGCCACGGCGCCGAGTTGGGTTCCGGACGGCTCGTCCACCCGGACGAGGTCCTCAGCCGCTCGTTGCCGGGGGATGAGGTCCTCCAGCGGTGGCGGGTTTCGCGGGCGGCGTTGCTCTCGAGCCTGCGGGCGGCGGACCCGGCGGCGCGGGTCCCCTGGTACGGGCCGGCCATGAGCGTCACCAGCTTCGCCACCGCCCGGGTGATGGAGACGTGGGCCCACGGCCAGGACGTGGCCGACGCGCTCGGGGCGCCGCCCGTGGTGAGCGACCGGCTGCGTCACGTCGGCCACATCGGGATGGCCGCCCGTCCCTATGCCTTTCTCGTCAACCAGCTCGAGGACCCGGGCGATCCGGTGCGGGTCGTGGTCCGCGGGCCGGGCGGCGACGTCTGGACCTGGGGCCCGGACGGGTCGGAGAACAGGGTCGAGGGCACGGCGCTCGACTTCGCCCTCGTCGTGACCCAGAGGCGCCACCTGGACGACACCGCTCTGGTGGTGACCGGTCCCGTGGCCCGGCAGTGGCTGTCGATCGCCCAGAGCTTCGCCGGGCCGCGGGGACCCGGTCGCCAGCCCGGGCTCGGTCATGTGGCTCAGGACGGCCAGGGCTGATGCCGGACCGGCGGCTTCATCTGCTCCGGCACGCCAAGTCGAGCCGGGACGACGTCTCCGTCGCCGATCACGACCGGCCGCTGGCCCCTCGCGGCCGGGCGGCCACGGCCGCGCTGGCCGACCACTTCGCCCGGGTCGGATTTCGCCCGGAGCTGGTGCTCTGCTCGACGGCCCGGCGGGCCCTCGAGACGCTGGACGGGGTCCGGGCCGCCCTGCCCGCCGACCTAGTTGTCTCGGTCGAGGAGCGACTGTACGGAGTGACCGCCGAGGCGCTGTTGCGCCGGGTGCGCCAGTTGCCCGACGCCGTCGCCTCGGTCGTCCTCGTCGGGCACAACCCCGGATTCGAGGACCTGGCCCGGGGCCTGGCCGGTCATGGCGCTTCCGACCTGCTCGCCCGCCTGCGGGCCAAGTACCCGACTGGAGGCTTCGCCACGTTGGCCTTACCGGAGTCGTGGAGCACCCTCGATTGGGGCGAGGCCACCCTCGAGGAGTTCGTCGTCCCCCGGGATCTGCGGGCGGGGTAGCGCGCCCCCGGAACGTTCGCCGCGCGGCTCTGGCGCTATGCGCGGTGCCTGCACCAAGGCCGCGGCGGCAACGAAGGGAACCGCGAGCAACTGGCGTGCGTGAGGTCCGATTGCCCCGGCCTGGTGAACGCCAGAACGACCGGGGCCACCACCCGCCCCCGTCGTTGCCGCCTTCCTCGCCCGCCCGAACAAGGTGAGGTCCCGGGCGGCCGCCGTCAGGTCGGCCAGGGTGTCGTCGTCGGCGTCGTGGTCGACCAGCGCCCCCGCCAGTTCCCGGATGGCGGCGCTGGCGCCGAGCTGGGCGTCGGGGATGTTCAGGCGTCCAGGCTCCACTGCACCAGGCGGGTGCCGTCGTCAGCCTCACCCACCGGTTCGAACCAGGCCCGCATCGGCATCCCGGCCGTGAGTTCGGGGCGCCCGGGGAGGTAGCCGACGAGCCGGGCGCCGGGGGAGTCGTCCAGTTCCACCAGGATGACCGTGTAGGGGACCGGAAAGGCCCGGTGGACCTGGTGCTCGACGGTTGTCCACGAGTAGAGGCGGCCCCGGCCCGAAACGGCCCGCCAGACGGTGTCCCAGCTGCCGCAGTGGTGGCAGTAGGCCCGGGGCAGGTGGAGGACGGCCCCGCAGGCCGAACAGGCCCGCACAGCCAGCTCCTCCCGGGCGGCGGCCTCGAAGAAGCCGCCCGTGTCCGGGTCGGCCGTCTCGGGCAGGGCACGGGTGGAGGGCTCGGGCCGGCCTAGATCGATCGGGCCCAGTTCACTCATGCCCGGCCCAGGATCATGGCGCTGGTCGTCACCGGCAGGCCGGAGGTGACCAGGCACACCTCGGCGCCCGGCACCTGGCTGGTGGAGGTGCCCCGGATCTGGCGGACGCCTTCGACGACGTGGTTCATCCCGTGTATGTACCCCTCCGACAGATGGCCGCCCGAGGTGTTGATCGGGAGCCGGCCACCCTTGTCGATGGCGCCGCTGGCCGCGAACGGCCCGCCTTCACCCTTGGCGCAGAACCCGTAGTCCTCCAACTGGAGCAGCACGGTGATGGTGAAGCAGTCGTAGAACTGGGCCACGTCGACGTCGTCGGGGCCGAGCCCGGCCCGGCCGTAGAGCGTCTCCGCCACGGTCGCCGACGTCTGGCGGGTGAGGCTCTCCCGCATGAGCGTCGGGAACAGGATGCCGCCCTGCATACCGGCGACGCCGCCCTGGGCCACGGCCCGGATGAGCGCCGGGGGATTGGGCCCGTCGGCGGCCCGCTCGGTACTGGTCACGACCACGGCGCAGGCGCCGTCGGTCTCGAGGCAGTAGTCGAAGAGCTTGAGGGGGCTGGCGATCACCCGGGCCGAGAGGTAGTCGTCCATGGTGAGCGGTCGGTCAGCCATCTGGGCGGCGGGATTGGCGTTGGCCCGCTCCCGGCAGGCCAGGGCGATGTGGCCCAGCTGCTCCTCGGTGGTGCCGAACTCGATCATGTGCCGGCGGGCGATGAGGCTGAAGAGATGCCCCGGCGCGAGCAGGCCGTAGGGGGCGAAGAACTCGTGGTAGGTGCCGCCACCCCCGACGCGGCGCCGGGCGCCGGATCCGCTCTGGCCGAGGCGGGCGCCGGACCGGCCGTTCAGCGCCCGGAAGGCGAGCACAGCGGTGGCCTGCCCGGAGAGGATGGCGCCGACGGCCTGGCCGATCATGCCGCCGGGAGCGGCCCCGCCCGGCCCGGACGATCCCCAGTAGGTGAGGTTCGGAAGTCCGAGCGAGTCGGCCAAGTCGTTGTGGGCGACGGTGTCCATGTCGAAGCGGACGATGCCGTCGACGTCGGCGGACCGGAGGCCTGCGTCGACGATGGCGGCCAGCGAGGCCTCGGTGGCCAGGGTCAGGGCGCTCCGGCCCGAGTCCCCCGAGAACTCGGTGGCGCCGATCCCGCGGATGGCGCAACGGTCGCGGTGGCCCGACATGCTCACGTCTCTACCAAGCGCCGGGTCAGTTGACTGCACCCATCGTCTTGAGCCGGATGATCTCGTCCCAGTCGTAGCCGAGTTCGAGGAGGACCTCTTCGGTGTGCGCACCGTGCTCCGGCGCCGGCCGGAGGCGGCCCGGAGCCTCGTCGAACTGCACCGGGGCGGACACGAGGGGGATGCTCCGGCCGCCGTCGTAGGCGACGTCGGCGATGTAGCCGTTGGCCCGGGCCTGGGCGTCCTCGGTGGCCTCGCCGGCGTGGGCCACGACGGCCCAGGGCCCGTCCTGGCGGGCCAGGGCGTCCCGCCAGTGGGCCAGCGGGCGGGCGGAGAAGATGGTGTCGAGCTCGGCGACGCAGGGGGCGGAGTTGGCGGCCCGGTTCCGGGCGGTGGCGAAGCGCTCGTCGCCGACGAGCTCGGGGTGGCCGATCGCCTCGCACAGGCCCGGCCAGTAACGGTTGCTGTCGAGCATGACCAGGGCCACGAAGCGGCCGTCGGCGCTGCGGTAGGCGCAGGTGAGCGGGTTGGTGTTCTCCGTCCTGGCCCGCTTGGGGAGTTCGCTCGCTCCGGTCAGGTGGGCGCCGACGATGTTGCCCTGCATGGCCCACAGGCCGGCGGCCAGGAGGGAGGCGTCGACCACGGCGCCCTTCCCCGTCCGCTGGCGGTGGAAGAGGGCGGCGGCCACACCGCCGGCCAGATGCATGCCGGTCTGGATATCGCCGAAGCCCGGCCCCGGAAGCGTGATGGGTTCGGTACTGCCCGGCGGCATGGCCGCCGAGCCGACGCCGGAGCGGTACCAGTAGGCCGCCGCGTCAAAGCCGCCGGTGTCCGCCTCGGCGCCCTTCGGGCCGTGTCCGCTGCCTCGCGCGTAGATGATGTTCGGGTTGCGGGCGGTCACGTGCTCGACGTCGATGCCCAGCTTCTGGCGGGCCGACGGGAGGAAGCTGGTGAGGAACACGTCGGCCTGCTCGACGAGGCGCAGCACCACGTCGAGCCCGTCCGGTGTGGCGATGTCCACGCCGACGGAGCGCTTGTTTCGGTTGCAGGCCTCCCACATGTAGGTGAAGCCGCCGGTGCCCGGCTTGATACCCCAGGCGGCCAGGCCTCGCAGCGGATCGCCCGAGACCGGGTGCTCGACCTTGACGACCTCGGCGCCCCACTCGGCCAGGACGGCGGCGGCGGCCGGCACCAGCGCGAACAATCCGACCTCGACGACCCGGATGCCCTCCATCACCGCGGTCATGGGCCGGGGCGGAACTTGGCGGTCTGCATGCGGTCAATCTAGGGCCGCAGATGCGGCCAGGCGCCGGGTCTCGTCGGACACCGGCCCGCCCAGGATCGCGGTGACCACGTCGATCAGGTGGCTCACGAACAGCCGGTCGTCGGTATGGGGCCCTGACCGCGCCCGCCGGCCGAGTTCGACGGCGGCGTGGAGCACGGCCGTGAACCGCCGGTGGAGCCGCACGGCCTCCTCCTCCAGAAACGGGTCCACGAGGGCGCGCCACCGGTAGAGGCTGTTGCTCGGGTTCTCGAGGGCTGCGGATCCGCCACCTCCCATGTGACCGGCGGGCCGGGGCCGGTTCAACAGGTCGGCCTGAATCTGGAGGTACTCCGGGCCCCCGCTGCGGTCGGAGAGCTTGACCGCCAGCGGGCGCACCAGGGCGGCGGCGAGGCCACGCAGGTCGTCGCGGGCCTCGGCTTCGTACTGGTCGAGCAGGGAGTGGCGGCGGGACTCGACCTCCGGGACGTGCTTGGCCAGCACGGCCCGCACGATCCCGGCCCGGTCGGCGAAGTGGTACTGCACGGCGATGGCGTTGCGGGCCCCGGACTGGCGGTTGATCTCCCGCAGGCTGACGGCGTCGATGCCCCGCTCGGCGAAGAGGCGTTCGGCGGCCTCGACCAGCCGGGCGCGGGTGTCCGTCATGCTGTGTCCGTCATCCGGGCGAGTAGGCGATGCCGCCGTCGACCTTGATGATGGCCCCGGTCGTGAAGCTGGAGGCGTCGCCGGCCAGGTAGAGGGCGGCACCCACCACTTCGGACGGTTCGCCGGCGCGGCCGAGCGGCATGGCCTTCTGGGTCATCCGGGCGAACTCTTCCGGACTCCAGGCCTTGCTGATGTCGGTGAGGAAAGGCCCGGCCATGATGCAGTTGACCCGCACCTTCGGGGCGAAGGCGCGGGCCATGCCCATCGTGAGGTTGTTCAGGCCCGCCTTGGCCACGGCGTACGGCAGTTCGACCGGGTTCGGCATGACGGCGGCCACGCTGCTCACGTTGATGATGGACCCGCCGTCGCCTTGCGCCATGCGGGTGCCGACCAGCGAGGAGAGCCGGAAAGGGCCTTTCAGATTGACGGCGATCACCTTGTCGAACAGGTCTTCGCTCACCTCCTCCAGGGTCGGGTAGAGCGGCGACATGCCGGCGTTGTTGACCAGCACGTCGATCCGGCCGAAGGCCTCGTAGACCTGTTCGACCAGCCGGTCGCAGTCCTCCCACTTCCCGACGTGGCAGCGCAGCCCGAGCGCCTTCTGGCCGGTGGCGGCCGTGATCGCTTCGGCCGTGGCCACGCAGGCGTCTTCCTTGCGGCTGGCCACGACGACGGTGCCGCCGTGCTCGGCGAAGGCGAAGCTCATGGCCCGGCCCAGTCCGCGGCTACCGCCGGTCACCACCGCGATCCTGCCCGAGAGGTCGAACGAGATGCTCACTGGTTGCCCACTTCGTGTTCGAGAAGGTCGGCATACCGCTCCCGGGCGGCGGCCCGCCGGGCGGGGAGATGCCCGGTCGGCCAGAGCCCGTCGGCCGGCTGGTACTGCTTGAGGACCTGGCGGGCCAACGTGATCTTGTGGACCTCGGTGGGGCCGTCGGCGATGGCCATCACCTGGGCGTTGACCATCATCTTGGCGAAGGGCATCTCGTTGCTGATGCCGAGGGCCCCATGAAGGTGCATGGCCCGCTGCACCACGTCGAAGAAGACCTTGGGCATGGCGGCCTTGACGGCGGCGATGTCCTTGCGGACCTTGCGGTAGTCCTGGTGCTTGTCGATCAGCCAGGCGGTCCGCAGCACCAGCAGGCGGAACTGCTCGATTTCGATCCAGCTGTCGGCGATCTTCTCCTGGGTCATCTGCATCTTGCCCAACGGGCCGTGGCGCGTCTGGCGGGACAGGGCCCGCTCGCACATCATGTCGAAGGCCTTGCGGACCTGG
>CAZCVW010000038.1:0-15062 GCA_964502185.1 uncultured Burkholderiales bacterium | reverse complement strand
CGCCCTGTCCCTGCCGGAGGATCCCGACGCCCTGCTGGCCGGCCATGCCCGGGCCTTGGACGAGGCTTACCGTGAGGTCGGCGGTCGCCTGGCGGTCGAGGGCACCGCTTTCAGCGTCGATGATGAGGGCCGGCTGCACGTGGAACGGCTCAAGGCCATCCCTGACCCGCCGAGCCTGATCGACCTGCGTCGGCGGGTCAGGGCGATGCTGCCCCGGGTCGACCTGCCCGAGGTCATCTTGGAGGTGATGGCCTGGGAACCGAGGTTCGTGGAGGCGTTCACCGCCATGTCGGGTGGCCAGAGCCGTCTCGGTGACCTGCACGTGACCATCGCGGCGTGCCTGACCGTGCATGCCCTCAACATCGGTTACGACCCGATCGTCAAGAAGGGTGTCGAGGCCCTCGAACGGGGCCGGGTCAGCCACGTGAATCAGACCTATCTGGGCACCGAGTCGTACTCGCCGGCCAACGGGTGGCTCATCGGAGCCCAGGCCGGCATCCCCCTGGCCCAGGCGTGGGGTGGCGGTCTCGTCGCCGCCGTCGACGGGATGCGCTTCGTCGTCCCGGTGCCGACCATCTACGCCCGTCCGAACCGCAAGTACTTCGGACCCAAGCGGGGCGTCACCTGGTTCAACATGATCAACGACCAAGGGGCCGGGCTGGGCGCCAAGGTCGTGTCGGGGACGCCTCGCGATTCGCTCCACATGATCGATGTGGTCTTTAGCCAGGACGGCGGGCAGCGGCCCGACATCATCGTTGCCGATACCGGCTCCTACTCCGACTTGGTGTTCGGCCTGGTCCATCTGCTGGGCGTGGAGTACCGGCCGGCGCTGGCCGACCTGCCCGACCAGAGGCTCTGGCACATCGATCCGGGCGCCGACTACGGCCCCCTCGACACCGCGGCCCGCGGCAGGATCGACCTCGCCCGGGTACGCCGCCACTGGGCCGACATCCTGCGCGTGGTGGCGTCGATCTACATCGGGACGGTCCGCGCTTACGACGTGGTGCGCATGCTCCAGCGCGACGGGCACCCGACCCCGCTCGGGGATGCGATCGCTTCCTACGGGCGGATCTTCAAGAGCCTCCACATCCTCGCCTACGTGGACGACGAGACCTACCGCCGGGACATCAAGGGGATTCGCAACCTCCAAGAAGGACGTCACTCCCTGGCCGCGGCGATCTTCCACGGCAAGAAAGGCGAGATCTACCAGCGCTACCACAAGGGCATGGAGGACCAACTCGGCGCGCTCGGCCTGGTCCTGAACTGCGTGGTGCTCTGGAACACCTTCTACATCAACGCCGCCCTGGACCAGCTCCGCGCCCAGGGCTACCCCGTCCTCGACGCCGACGTCGCCCGGCTCTCACCCTTCGTCCGCCGCCACCTGAACGTCCACGGCAAATACTCCTTCGCCCTCCCGGAACTACCCGGTGGGCTGCGGGCCCTGCGCGACCCCGACGCCGATACCGACGACGGCGAGGAGGACTGACATGGCGACGCCGACGGTCACCGTTGACGCCGCCGGGCGGGATCATGGGCGGCCGTCATGACCGCGACCGCTTCGGCCCCGGGACGGGCGTATCTCTGCAGCGACCGGAGGCTCTGGTGGCCGCTCTTGGCCATCAGCAACGGCAGGTTGACGCCGGCTTCGGCCAGGTGGGTGAGGGCGGAGTGGCGGAGCTGGTGGAGTGTCCAGCCCTGCTTGGACACCTTGAACGAGTTCTGTTTGAAGAGGTACTCGGCCCGCTCATAGGAGAGCCGACCCCGCCCCGTCACGGGGCACAGGTCCACGGCCGCCGGTGCCCGGGCCGGGGCTGGGCGGCGGCCGGCGAGGAAGACCGGCCCGGCGTCACGGTCACCGATCAGCCGGGGTAGGAGACGCGCCGAACCGGACTGGAAGAAAAGCCAGTCGGTGTCACCACCCTTGCGGACCACCCGAAGCCGTTTGTTCTCCACGTCGAGGTCCCCGACGTCGGCTGACAGCACCTCCTCGGCGCGTGCCGCCGTCTCGTAGAGCAGCCGCCACAAGCACTTCTCCCGCAAAGCGACGTCCTGGCGGCGGAACAACCGTTCCAGCGACGACGCCGCGATCGCCTTGGTCCAGTCGGCAGGTTCGGGGTGCCGCTCGAGACCGCCGGCCGGGTCGCTGGTAAGCCAGCCCTTCCGGCGGGCGAAGGCAACGAACGACCGCAGGGTGGCCACGTGGCGGTTCCACGTCGCCGGCGCACAACTCCCCCACGCCGCGGCGGCCAGGGCGTCCAGCATGGCGCCGTCGAGGGCTGACACGCCAGGTCACCTTGCCCGGCGACGAGCCGGCCCATCGTCTGGGCGTAGGAACGGCGGGTGGTCTCAGGCATCGGGCGGGCGAGGAACGCCTCCGCCGTCTCGGCGACCGTCTTCTTCCCCTCCCGCAGGGCCATGACCCGGCCAGCCATCGCGTCCCACCTCCTACGATGTGACAGGGAATGTGTCCCCTTCGACCGTAGCGCCAGGAGAGTCATCACCAACTGCCGGGCCGAATCCTCGACGGGACACGACCCTGATATGACAGGGAATAGCCCCTTCCCTGCCACACCAAGGCCAAACTGGCCGCCAGCGAGAAGGAGCAGCCGTGGTTGTCGAACGAGCACTCGCCCAACGCCTGCGCCGATGCGGCCGGGACGCGCTTTTCTTTCCGGCCGAACTACCCCCGCTTGGCGTAGTCGGCGAAGCCTTGCCAGTCGATGACGACGCACGGTTCATCGCCGACGATCCAGGCATCGTGGCCGGGAGGGCATTCCATGAAATCGCCCGGGCCGAACTCCATTTCTTCGCCGTCGTCCATCACGATGTTCATCCGACCAGAGATGAAGTAGCCCATGTGCGGGGCCTGGCAACTGTCGGTACCGGCGATCGGCTTCACATGCTTCGACCACTGCCAGCCGGGCTGGAAGGTCGCTCGTCCGACCGGACCGCGATCGAGGTTCACCAACTCGAGCTTGCCCATCCCTTCCTCGAACGGGCGCGTCTCTTCTGGCGAATCGAGACTCTTGCGGACCATCTGACCCATCACGCACCTCCGCGTCGGACTGTCATCCGTCGTCGGCAGTATGGCCGCTCAGCGCCGCCGCCGCTCACCGGCTCACCGGCTGACGGGCGCCGCCGCGTACCCGTAGCCGACGGCCGTCACAGTGAGGGATCGGGTGAGCCCCATCCTTAGCGTGACTTTTCGTTCCGATGTTCCTCACGGGCCTTCTCCTCGAAGGCCCGCAGCGCACCGAGACGGCCTTTGGCCGTCAGGTTCGTGCGCACCTCGCTCAGGATCCGGTCACTCCAACGGGCCCGGTAAAGGCCGGACTGCGCCGCGCTGAGCAGCAAGCGGGTCGGCGCCGCCTGGAACAGGACGTCGGCGTCTATGACGGCGTTCACGGTCGGCCCGAGGGCGGGTCGGGTCACAGGGGATCCTTTCTTGGGGCGTGTTCACCGTCAGGCAAGCAACTCCACGCCGGCAAGCTCGTCGAGGCGACCAAGAGCATCAGGGACAGACTCCGCTCCATGGCCGGCGATACCGGCGACGGATCGACCCTGATCGCGATGGGACTCTCTCACCTGGATCCGCGGGCGTCCGGGTCACGACCCGGACGGCTCACCACCTCGAGGTCGATCTCCGGCGGTTCCAACCCTTATGCCTCCCATTCCCGGGAGCTCCCTTTCGGGCGGAGGAGGGCTTTGCAGGTCAATTCGGCCAAGACGCTGGCCACGTGGTCGGCGGACCGGCGGCGGGGCCAGGACATCTCGAGCATCCACTGTGCGGCCGTTGTGACGGCTTCGGCGAGCTCGCTGCTCGTGGCAGTTCTGGTCGCTTGCTCAACGGCGGTGGTGTTCGCTACGGGGGTGGACCACAGTTCAACGACGAACGGCTTCGAGACGGTCGTGGGCTTCGCCAGACGCCCAGAGAGTTGGTCAGTGAGTTGAACCAGCGTGCTGAGGCCAGCGTCGTCTAAAGGTTCTGCCCGTCCAGCGAGCCGTTCGGCGAGGAGGCCCATGGCTTCGCCGAGGTCGCCTCGGGACATGCCGCTGACGCCGGGGACGCCCCGCTTGCGAACGTGTTGTTGGATCTCGAATCCGGCTTGCTCCGGGGAGAATCGTCTGAGGGTCGCGTTCAAGGAACGGAGAGCTTTGCCGAAGCCCGGGGGTGGCGGGACGTGAAGCTCCAAGGTGGTGTACGCCGCGGCGAGCACCAAGCTCACGTCGAGGTCCCGGCCGCGGCGGACGGTGTGGTGGGCGGCCACCAGCTGGTCGATGGCGTGCGGTGGATATCGGGTCTGTGAGCCGCAGCCGCGGCCAGGGCGGAGGCGTTTGAAGTCGATGAGCCCCCCTGCTCGCCAGCGGCGAAGTTGGCGAGGCGACACGAGACAACCGCAGTCGCCTCCGGCGACAAGAAGCTCGCCCTCAGTCAGCCAGTCCACGCCGCGAGTTTAGAACGGCCCGTTGTGATGCGCCGGAAGCGGAGGGGTCGACTGGTGCACTCGCTCCAGCCCGGGACGTGCCCGGTGGAAAGAAGAGGTTGACCATGAAGGCCATGCGCAACAGCGCCACCATTGACGTTCGTCGGCTCCCCAGCGCCGCTGCTCCCGAGGTCGCCTGTCCGGAATGCGGTGCGACTTTTCCCCTGACCGCCGCGCTGACCCAGCAGACCCGCGACCAGTTGAGGCTCGAATACGAGGCTCGTCGAGAAGAGGACCGAGCCGCCATCGAGGCCGGGCTGCGGCAGGACCTGGCCGGCGAGGTTTGCGAGTTGCGGGAGCAGCTGGACCAAAAGGAGACCGCCATCGGCGCGTTCCGACAAGCCGAGGTGAAACTTCGCCGCTCCCAGCGGACGCTCACTGAAGCGTTGGAGAACTCCGAACTCGAGGTCGAACGGCGCGTCGCCACCGTGACCAAGGAGATCGAGGCCCAGGCCCGCAAACGGGCCGACGAGCGCTCCGCCCTCAAACTGGCGGAGAAGGACCAGCAGCTCCACGCCACCCTGGCCCAGCTCGAGGAGGCCACCCGGAAGGCGGAACAAGGCTCGCAGGAACGTCAGGGGTCGGTCCAGCACGAGGCACTCGAGCACGTCTTAACGAGCCGATTCGCGGCCGACGTGGTGTCGTCGGTGGGCAGAGGCCGCCCCGGCGCCGACGTGATCCAGCAGGTCCGCACGGGGGCAGGCCAGCGCTGCGGGACGATTCTGTGGGAATCGAAGCGGTCCCGGGCCTGGGCCGACGGCTGGGTCGACAAGCTGAAGGCTGACCAGCGCCGCCTCGGGGCGGACCTCGCCGTGATCGTCACCTGCACCCTCCCGAAAGGAGCGGAGCGGATCGACTACATCAACGGGGTGTGGGTCTCGGACCTGGCGAGCGCGCCGCAGTTGGCACGGGTGCTGCGGGAGACGCTCATCGCCTTGGCTCAGGTGAGGGCCGGCCTCGCGGGGAGGAAGGACCTCATGGGGCAGGTGTACCACTACGCCACTGGGCCCGGCTTCGCCGAGCACGTCAAGGCGATGCTCGAGTCACTCATCCGCATGGGTTCCCAGCTGTCTGACGAACGGATCGCCGTCGAGCGCTTGTGGGCCAAACGGCAAAACGAGATCCACCTGACAATCGGACATCTCGCCAGGATGGTCGGTGACCTCCAAGGCCTCGGCGCCTCGCTCCCCATCCCTCGACTGCTCGAGCTCGAGGTTCCTGCTTAAAGGTTCTGGCGCGCGATAACATTCCATTATCGCGCGCCAGAACGAGCCCTTTCCGGTACCCCTCGACGTCCCTGTAGCGGGGTCGCTGGAAGCCCTCGCGGCCCGGGCCGAGGAGTACGTGGAGGCCGCCCAGGCGGCCAACACCCGCAAAGCCGACCGGTCCGACTGGACCGAGTTCAGCTCGTGGGCGAAGGCCCGGGGACTCAAGGTGATGCCGGCCGAGCCGGCCACGGTGGTGCTCTACCTGACGGAACTGGCCCAGGTGGCCAAGACCTCGACCATCGCCCGGCGGCTGGCCTCCATCGGCGTCGCCCACCGCACCGCCGGTCAGCCATCGCCCGCCATCGACCCGACCGTCGCCGCGGTGTGGGCGGGGATCCGCCGGGTGCACGGCACCGCCGCCGACCAAGCCGCCCCGATCAGCGTGCCGCTCCTGCGCCGCATGATCGAAGCCGCTCCGCCCGGCCCTGCCGGAGCCCGGGACCGGGCCCTGCTCCTCGTTGGGTTCGCGGCCGCGCTGCGCCGCAGCGAGCTCGTCGGCCTCGACGTGGCTGACGTCGAGGAACGCCACGAAGGCCTCGCCGTGACCATCCGGCGGTCGAAAACCGACCAGGACGGCGCCGGCGGCCAGATCGGTGTCCCCTATGGCTCCAACCCGGCCACCTGTCCCGTGCGGGCCCTGCGGGCGTGGCTCGAGCTGGCCGGGATTACCGACGGACCTCTCTTCCGGCCCGTCGACCGGCACGGCACGATCGGCCCGACCGGCATCTCGGCCGCAGGGGCGAACCGGCTGGTGCAACGGGCCGTGGCCCGCACCGGTACCGATCCCCGCCCCTACTCCGCCCACTCTCTCAGGGCCGGGTTGGCCACCGCCGCGGCCGAAGCGGGCGTCCCCGAACGGGCCATCATGAACCAAACGGGTCATCGCTCCCTCCTCGTCGCCCGCAGCTACATCCGACGCGGCTCCCTGTTCCTCGACAACGCGGCGGCCCAAGTCGGACTCTGACGGATCTCCTCCAAGCGCGCCGGCTGGAATCCGGCCCTCCGAGGGACATTGGAACGGAAAGTTCCAGTGCGCGATTTTCTTCTGGGAGAAGGCATTCCTCGCCGCAGCCGACGGTGAAAGCGTCCAGCGTGGTCGTCGAGGGCCGACAACACCGCCAGCTCCCGGTGCCCGGCAGCGAGCCGGGCCATTGTCTGGGCGTAGGAAGGCCGCGTCGTGTGCGGCGTGACTCTCGGCGCTCCCGACGATGCGGCCGCCTGACCGGTCTCGCCCTCCAGGCCCTCCCCACTTGAGGCGGGCTGCGGCGTGGCCCGCCTGAGGCGCTCGGGAGGGCTCCGACAGGCTGCGGCGTGGCGTCGGGCCTGGTTACGGTGGGCGGTACCTGCCGCTTTCTTTTCGGGCCTTCGCCCCGCGGGGATGCAGGCGTGCTGGGTGAGACCGGGAGCCGTACACCATGTTGATGATCCAGCGTCCGACGGTCGAGCCGCTCGGCGAGGCTGAGGGTAACCGCCAGCGTTTTGTCGTCTCTCCGCTGGAGCCGGGTTTCGGCCGCGCGCTCGGCGCCGGCCTTCGCCGGACCCTGCTGTCCTCTATCCCGGGTGCGGCGGTCACGCAGGTGCGCTTCGATGCCGTCCGCCACGAATTCGACGTCGTTCCCGGGGTGAAGGAGGACGTCACCGACATCATCCTCAACCTGAAGGACCTCGTGCTGCGGTCCGAGTCGCCCGACCCGGTGATCCTGCGCCTCGACACGCGGGGACCGGCCGAGGTGACGGCGGCCGACATCCAGACGACGGCCGACATCGAGATCCTCGACCCCGACCGCCACATCGCCTCGGTCAACGCCACGGGCCGCCTCGCCCTCGACATCACCATCGAGCAGGGCCACGGCTACCGCTCCCTCGACCGGGCCACGCGGTCCTCCACCATCGGGGTGATCCCCGTCGACGCCATCTTCTCGCCGGTGCGGCGGGTGGCGTTCTCGGTCGAACCGACCCGGGTCGAGCAGGCCACCAACTACGACCGCCTCACCCTCGACATCGAAACCGACGGCTCGATCACCCCTAAGGAGGCGCTGGCCTCGGCCGGCGACACGCTCCGCACCCTCGCCGGGCTGCTAGCCGACCTGTCGTCGGTGCCCCGGCGCCTGGAACTGGGCGACACCGCCGCCGCCACCTCCCTCGACCTCGACCGGCCCATCGAGGAGCTCCACCTGTCGGAACGGCCACGGAACTGCCTCAACCGGGTCCAGATCAACACCATCGGCCAGCTCGTAGAGCGAACCGAGGACGACCTCCTGGTCATCACCAACTTCGGCCAGAAGTCGCTGGAAGAGATCGTCCACACGCTCGACGAGCGGGGCCTGTCCCTGCGGATGAAGAAGTAGCCACAGGCCGACGCCGCAAAAGGGCCCCGACCCGTCAAGGGGAGCGCCTCCCAGCAGAAGCTCATGCTGGCCAACATGGCCTCCCACCTCTTCGTCTCGAAGGGCACGGTCACCACGTCGCTTGGGAAGAATCCGGCGAGGAGGAACGTGTAGAGGCCGAATCGACCCATATTTGGTGACGCGAGCAGGACCGTTTCGGGTGGTCTGCGGCATGCGACGGATGAGAGCACGCTATGACGTGAGCAGAACAGAGCAGAGCAGAGGGGGCGGTGTCGCATGGCACGACACGCGGCGCTGGCTCTCCTCCAGGGCCCGCTGCGTCCCTCGGCGTTCGGTGATGTCGCGGGCGATCACCGACAGGCCCACGACCGTCCGGCGTTCGTCGATCGCCGGCGACGCGGTGATGAACACGTCGACCAGGCTGCCGTCCTTGCGGCGGCGCGTCGTCTCGAAGCGCTCAGCCGGACCGTCGGCGTTGAGACGAGCCCGCACGTCCTCTGCCTCAGAACCGCGTCCGGGCGGGCCGAGGACCGCCCACGATTGACCAATGATCTCGTTGGCGGTGTAGCCGAGTAGGAGTCGTTCGGCGGCTGCGTTCCAGCTGGTGATCATCCCGTCGGTGGTCGCACCGAAGATGGCGTCACCCGAGCCGTCCACGATGGCGGAGAGCTGCCGACGGGGGTCCTCCGCCGGGCGGCCCGAGAGGCCCAGGACGGCATCGGTGAGCCCGGAACCGTTCGCCTCGGCACAGGGGGCCAGCAAGACTGGAGGGATTCCGCCTGCGGTACGAGCCATGAAGGACACCCGGATCTGATCGGTTTGACCGCGGGCGATTCATTTGGCTCAAGGTGGGTGGGATCTGACCCGATACTCCCGTTGTTAGCGATAACGGCAAACCCGTCGTGAGGCGGGGACGCAAAGCCACGGGACCCTCGTTGGTTAGCCGGGCTACCGAACGACAAGGAGCTTTGGATGAGCAGGCGAAGCTACGCGCGCCCCGATGGCGGGGGCGAGGTCTTGGGTCTCTTCCCCGGTAGTCGGGTTCGACACTCGGTTGAGGCCACCTCGGGCACTACGCGAGGCGTTTCGGCGATTGTGCGGTCACCACGTTCGTGGCGGACGGCCCTGCCGGGCGTGGGGTTCGTCGCTCTGGTCGGCGGGTTGTTCGGGCCGTGGTTGAGCAGTTCGTACTTCGGGGTCGGGAGGGTCTCGGCTGGTGTGGTCGATCTACCGGGTGGATCTGTCTACGCGGCCGTCGTGGCTGTCTTCGTCGTCGGAGCGATATGCGGAGGGGCTCGCGCTCGCCCCAGCCGGGTGGCGTTGCTGGTCATGGCGGCTGGTCTCGCTGCCTACAGCGCGTTCTGGTTACTCGGTGGGCTTGTCCTCGACCTGAGCTCAGGATTTCCCGGTTTCGATCCGAGCTTCGGTTTCGGTGTCCTCCTCAGCGTGATCGGCAGTGGCCTGAGTGTGTTGGCGGTCGGGGCGTCGACCCGGCCGATCTCCACAACCCAGCCAGGCGACGAGGGGAACGATCTCATCCTGCCCAAACAGACAGACGGCCGATCCAGCGAGTTCGCTTCCTGCGAAGAGTTCCTGGATCGGCTCCTTGCTCTTTGGAGCGGAAGCGAGGGTCACGAGAGCGTGCCCCTGGTGTTCGTGCGGTTGGATGGGATGGACGAGGTCCGCGTCGGCTACGGCTCGCCGGCGGCTGACCGCGTGATGGTCGGGATGGCCCATCGCCTCCGGGCCCATCTCCGACGAGACGACACCGTGGTCACGCTCCTTCCCGCGGAGGTCTTCATTCTGCTGTCCGGGGAGGTCTCCGAAGAGAACGCCCTCGTCGTGGTTCGCCGCCTCAAAGCCGTTCTCGCCATGCCCATCCCGGCGGTGAAGAGACGGCACGCGAAACTCGTGAAGGTCACGGTTGAACTCGGGCGGGCACAATTCACGAACGGCCGCTTGCAGGTCATGGTCGGCGGCGACCGTCTCATTGACGCCCCGATCACGACCGGAACCGCAGCCTCGGGAGTTGACAGTCTGGGTCCTCCTCCGCTGAGGTCACCTCGCAGTGTGACCTGAACGTGTGAAGCGGTCGTCGACGCTGCGGAGGAAGGAAGCGGCACGTCTCCTCCCCTCACGAGTTGCATGCGGCGGTTCCGAGGAGTCTCGGCGAGGGGCTGGTCCGGCGTCCGAACGCCGTGGTGGCCATCTGCCCTCACCCGGAGGTTGCTGGGTTGGGGCACCCGTGTGTGGGTCGGCAAGACCGGCTGGTTTCCAGATTACGCTGGCGAGGTGATCGCCGAGGGTGGTGGTGGTGCTCGTGAGGGTGTGTTCTCGCGGGTGTTGTTCGGTCGTCTAGCGGCGGTGTTTTTCGTGTTCGCGGGGGTGGTCACCGCCGTTTCGCTGGCGTTGCCGCTTCCGGCTGGCCAGCATCGGGGGCCGCTGGGGGTAGTGAGTGTTGTCGCGGTGGCGGCGGGTGGGGTGGTCTGGGTGATCCCGTGGGACCGTTGGCGTCCCGTGGTGCTGCGCTGGACGGTGGTGCCCGCGGCGTTGGTGCTGATCGCGGCGGCGTACATTGTGGGGGGGGTCGACGCTTTTTCCTACGGGGTCACGTTCGCGCTGGTTTTCGTGTGGGTCGGGCTCAGCCAGCCTCCGTGGGCGTCGTTGCGGTTCGCGGTTCCGGCCGTGGTGGCCTATGTGGCTCCCCTGTTGGTGCATGACCGCCCCGCCGGTGACGTGGCCACCGTGGGGTTCGTCGTTCCGGTGTGCCTCGGTATTGCCGAGGGGTGCGGTTTTGTGGCGGAGCGGTTGCGGCGGGCGCAGTGGGGCTTGCGGGTGGCCAACGCCGGGGTCGAGGGGCTGCTGCGGGCGACCACCGAGCTGGTCCGGGCCGGAACGGAGACGGCGGTGGCTGACGTCACCGTGGAGCTGGCCCAGGACCTGCTGGGGGCGGACCGGGTGTTGGTGATGGTGGCGGCGACCGGGGCGCCGTCTCGATTCGTGGTCCGGGCCGGCCGGAACGTCTCGGTCGATGCTGAGCTGGTGGTTGACGCCGCGGTGGAACCGACGGCGGTGGGGCATGTGGTCCGCACCGGCCGAACGCTCTTCGTGGCTGACGTGGCGGCGTCGCCGGTGGTGTCTCCTCGGCTCGCCGGCCTGGTTGGTGGGGCGTCGGCGGTGTTCGTGCCCCTGCCGGGGGAAGGAGGTTTCCTCGGCGCGTTGGTCGCCTTGTGGGACGTCCCACGGGCGAGCCTCGATTCCTTCTCCCAGCGGGCCGCCGAGGTGCTCTCAGCCGAATCGGGGCGGGCTTTGGAACAGGCCCGGGCGGCAGCCCGGCTGGCACGCGACCTCGATGAGCAGACCAGCGCGGCGGAGACCCTGCTGGCGGAACGGGGGTTGCTCGAGCTCTTGGGGGCGGTCACCGCGGCAGCCAATGAGGCTCGCACCCCGGGCGAGGCGTTCCGGCGGGTCCTCGACGAGGTGTGCCTGCGGACGGGCTGGCCGGTCGGGCACGCCTATACGGCCGATGAGACCGGGTCGCTCGTTTCGGGCGGCGTGTGGCACCTCGATGACGTCGAGCGGTTCGCGGCGTTCCGGGTGGCCACCGAAGCGGTTGGGGTGCCGCCCTCGGTGGGTGTTCCTGGCCGGGTGGCGGTGTCGGGCCAGCCGGTCTGGCTGGCCGATCTGACCACGGAAATGGGCCACCCCCGGGATGCCGTCGCTCGGGATAGCGGGCTGGGAGGGACCCTGGTGTTCCCGGTGCTGGTCGATGGTCAGGTGGCGGTGGTGTTCGAGTTTTTTTCCTGCGGTCGTCGACCCGTCGACGAGGCGCTGTTCGACCTGACGGCGCATCTCGGGGCCCAGTTGGGACGGATGCTGGAGCGGCGGCGAGCCGAAGAAGCGCTCCAGGCCAGCGAGGAACGGACCCGCAGCGTCATCGAGACCGCCGGGGACCCTTACATCGGGATGGACGACGCCGGGCTGATCTGCGAATGGAACCAGCAGGCGGAACGGATCTTCGGGTGGGCCCGCCACGAGGCGCTCGGGCGGGCCGTGGCCGACCTGATCGTGCCCGACGCCCTGCGTCCCGCCCACCGAGACGGTGTCCGCCGGTTCCTCGAAACCGGCGAGGCGACCATCCTGGGGCGGCCGGTGCAGCTGCAGGCGGTGACCCGGACCGGCCGAGAATTCCCCGTCGAGCTGACCGTGTGGGTCACCCGCCTCGAAGAGTCGTGGGCCTTCCACGCGTTCGTGCGGGACATCTCGGAGCGGGCGCGTTTCGAAGCCGAACTGACCCGCCAGGCGCTCCACGACTCCCTCACCGGGCTCCCCAACCGGACGCTGCTCCTCGACCGTCTCGCCCACGCCCTGGCCCGGGCCGCTCGGCCCGGGAGTGCGGTCACGGTGCTGTTCCTCGACCTCGACGGGTTCAAAACGGTCAACGACAGCTTGGGTCACGATGTCGGCGACCGGTTGCTGGTCGCCGTGGCGGAACGGCTCCGCCGGGCCGTCCGACCATCCGACACGATCGCCCGGCTCGGAGGCGACGAATTCGCCGTGCTCCTCGAGGACACCGAAACCAGCGGCGGGATCACCGTCGCTGAGCGGTTCGCCGCCATCCTGGCGACCCCCGTGCTCGTCGACGCCCGTCAGGTCTTCGTCCCGGCCAGCATCGGGATCGCTACCGGCCGGCCTGCCGAGTGCACCGCCGGCGAGCTCCTCCGAGACGCGGACCTGGCCATGTACATGGCCAAAGGGCGGGGGAAAGGCGCCTACGTCGTCTTCGAGGCGACGATGCACCACGCCGCCCTCGAACGCCTCGAACTCGAAGCCGACCTCCGACGGGCCTTACCGGACGGAGAGATGCTCGTGCACTACCAACCGATCGTCCGCCTCGAGGACCTCGCCGTCGTCGGCGCCGAAGCGCTCCTCCGCTGGCGCCGCGGCGGGCAGGACCTGGTGCCGCCAGGGATGTTCGTGCCGGTGGCTGAAGAGACCGGGGTCATCATCGACATCGGCCGCTGGGCCCTCCACGAGGCATGCCGTCAGGCCCGCACGTGGCAGACCGAGCATCGCCTCACCGCGGCGCTGCACCTGAGCGTAAACGTGTCCGCCCGGCAGGTTCACGCTCCCGGGCTGGTCGCTGACGTGGCCGCCGCCCTCGCCGGCTCGGGCCTCGACCCCGCCTGCCTCGTCCTCGAGCTCACCGAGAGCGTCCTCATGGAAGACCCCGACCGGGCCGCAGCCACGCTGAACGAACTCAAAGCGCTCGGGGTGCGCCTCGCCATCGACGACTTCGGTACCGGCTACTCCTCCCTCGCCTACCTCCAACGCTTCCCCATCGACATCCTCAAAATCGACCGGTCCTTCGTCGCCCGCATCGGCGGCCGACCCGAAGACGCCGCCCTGGCCCACGCCATCATCAAACTCGGCCAAACCCTCCACCTCGACGTCATCGCCGAAGGCATCGAAACCGACGACCAACTCAACGAGCTCCGCAACCTCGGCTGCGAATACGGACAGGGATACCTCATCGCCCGCCCCCTCGCCCCCGACGCCATGACCACCCTCCTGGACGCACACGAAACCGGGTGAACCGCTGCCGTCTGGCTACTCCCGATGGCTGCGGGCACGGTGGGTGCACGTCGACGTTCCGGGCAGCCTCGCCAGCCACCCCAGGCACCTCCACGGGCCCGCGACCGGCGGGAGCTCGCCAGTGTCAACGGAGGTCCCCACGGTGTCGAGGACGCTAACCGGGACCCCCTGGGCAATGGGACCTCGGCCCCGGCCGGGGTGGAGGGTCTGACCGCGCTGCTTGTCGGTCACCCGCAGGTGGGACTCACCCGAGCGCGTTAGTTCGCCCTGGTGTTTTTCGTCGTCGCTGCCGCCAGCTCGCCCGATCGTCGCGGCTGGCCCACCGACCATCACGGACGCCGGGCCACTCGTCATTGGCTGAGTTTGATGATCCGCGTTTCGTTGGCGACTGGTTTGCCGCCGCCTTGGCCGTTTTTGACAGAGGCGGCGCCGAGGAAGACGGCTTGGTGGGTGTTCTGTCGGGGTTGGTAGATGCGGAAGGCGCCGAAGTGGGCGCAGTAGAGGTTGAGCATCCCCCCGTTGGACGGACACCTGGTATAGGAGGATGTCCATGTCCAGCAGGAGGAAGTCTACGGGTGGGCGGCCCTCGAAGTTTCCGCCGGAGTTCCGTCGTGACGCGGTGGCGATGGTGCTCGACGAGTCCCGTTCGATCGCCGATGTGGCTCGGGCGACCGGGGTGAACGCGGGGACGCTCGGGAACTGGGTCGGCCTGGAACGCATCGAGCGTGGCGAACGCGATGGGCTCACGGTCGATGAGCGGTCCGACCTCGTCGAGTTGCGGGCCGAGAACGCGCAGCTGCGGATGGAACGAGATCTGCTCAAACGATCTCTGGCCTTCTGGGTGAAGGAGATGTCGACACCGTGACCCGCTACGTGTGTGTCGATGACCAGAAGGCGGCCGGGTTCCCGGTGAGCACCGCGTGTGAAGCGGCCGGCGTGTCCACGTCGGGCTACTACGACTGGTGCGCCCGCGAAGCGGCTGGGCCGACACCCCGTGAGCTCGCTGAGGCCGAGCTGGTGGTCCTGATGCGCGACCTGTTCGACGAGGCCGACGGCAACTACGGGGTGCCGCGCATGTACAAGGCGCTGCGCCACGCCGGTCTCGTCGTGAACCGCAAGCGTGTCGCCCGCCTGATGCGGCGCCACGGCATGGCGGGCCGGTTCCGGCGCCGGAAGTGCCGCACCACGTTCCCCGGCCCCGACGGCTACCAGATCCCGGATCTGGTCGGCCGGCGGTTCGCGCCCGGTGCCCCGGATGTCGCGTGGTGCCAGGACATCACCTACATCCCCACCCGGGAAGGCTGGCTGTACCTATTAGTTACGTGGAATCAAGTGGCGGGGTTGAATGGTCCCCCTGCATCCCACGA
>CAZCVW010000037.1:2981-15200 GCA_964502185.1 uncultured Burkholderiales bacterium | reverse complement strand
CCCGACGGGGGCGGCACGATCGAGACCGTGGCCGTCTCGGGCCCCCTGCTCTTCACCGGCGGCCGGTTCGACCGGGTGGTCGAGCGGCCCCAGCCCTATTTGGCCGCGCTGGATGCGAGCGCCGGGACCCTCGACGGCGGGTTCGCCGCCAACGCCGACGGCCCGGTGCGCAGCCTGGCCCTCGGCCCGGACCGCGCCGGTGTCTACGCCGGCGGCGAGTTCACCACCATGGGAGGCCAGCCCCGGGGCGGGGTGGCGCGGCTTGACCCGGCCACCGGAGCGGTCGACCCGGCGTTCGTGCCCGCCGTCCCCAACGGGCCGGTGCGGGCGATGGCCCTGTCACCGGACGGCACCCGGCTCTATATCGGCGGCGCCTTCGACGCGGTGACGACGGCGACGGGCGACGAGCCGCGTCCGGCCCACCTGGCCGCGCTCGACGCCCGCACGGGGGAACTGGTGCCGGGCTGGGCGCCCCCGCCCGACCAGGGCGGTGCCTACACCGGGCAGACCGGCCGGCCCACCGAGGGCGTGGTGGCCGAGATCAACACGCTCCTGGCTGCCAGCGACGGCACCCGCGTCTACGCCGGTGGCACCTTCCTCGACATCGGCGGCCGTTCCGGGCTCGTGGCCCTCGACGCCGCCTCGGGCGAGTTGGCCACCTGGCAACCGGAGATGGACCGCCCCGTCAACAGCCTGTCCGAGTCGCCCGCCGACCACCGCACCTTCTTCATCGCCACGGGCGGGTTCGGGGGCACGGTGCAGGCGTTCGACCCGGCGGGCGACACGGAGCCGGTGTGGGACCGCCGCACGGACGGCGACGCCATGGCCGTGGTGGCGTCGGCCGCCACCGTGTACCTCGGTGGTCACTTCGACTACGTGTGCGAGCGCTGCGGGAGCATGGGCGGTCCCGGTGACGACTTCCGGCGGCACATGGCCGCGTTCGACGCCGCCACCGGCGACCTCGACCCGTGGGCCCCGACGGCCAACACGAAGACGGGGCCGTACTGCGCGGCGCTGGGCGCCGCCGCCGTCTACATCGGCGGCGAGTTCACCAAGATCAACGACCTGTCCCAGCCCGGCGTCGCCCTGTTCCCCGGTCCGCCGTAACCCTGACCGTCTTGGTCTTGGCCGTTTCCCGGGACAGCCCACCGAGCACCAGGATGGCGAGCCCGGCCGCGGCCAGCAGGGCGGGCAGGCGGGTGCCGGTGGTGGCCAGGGTTGTCGCGCCGGCGGCCGGCGGGGTCGTGACAGTGGTGACGGTGGTGACCGAGGCCGAAGCCACGGCCAGCTGACCCCGCAGGGCGCCCTTCGGGTAGGTGGCCGTGTGGAGGTTCACGTAGAAGCCGGACGGGTCGGCGACGATGGCCGCCACCTTGGCCGCGTCGCCGGCCACGCACTTCTCGAGGCCGTTGGCGGCCACGTTGAAGTCCACTACCACCGGCCCGGCCACGCCCTTGGCGCCCTGGTGGATGTGGCCGAGGTTCGGAGCCTCGGAAAGACCCGTGGTGCTGAGCTTGTAACAAACCTCGTTGGTGTCCGTGTTGATGTTCACGGTGGCGGCGCCGGTGGCGCCGTCGGGACCCTTGTCCGGAACCTCTTCGGCCGACGTCATGGTCGAGCTGAACGAGACCTCTTTGGCGAGAGCAGGTGTGGCGGCGAACCCGGCGCCGAGCACGCCGAGCACGCCGAGCACGCCGAATGCCAGAACCCGGATTCCCCGCATGGTGCCTCCCTGTCGCGTAGGAACGCGCATCGTATAACCGTTGCCCGCGCCAGACGTAAGACAGCGCTTCACTTCGGCGAGTGAACAGTCAGGGAACTGCCGGTGACCTCTCGGTGCTGGCGTTGCCCTGCCTTCGGCGACCCTCTTAACGTGCCTCATCTGCGTAAGGGGCTAAGCGTCATCTATGACTTACACATTGCTGCTCCTCGTCCGGTTCGGCCTGGCCTTCGTCTTCGGGCTGGCGGCGCTGGCCAAGCTTTCCGATCAGGCGGGCACCCGCCGGGCCGTCGCCGAGTTCGGCGTACCGGCCGCCCTGGCCGGGCCGCTGTCGCGCCTTGTGCCGGCCGCCGAACTGACCGTGGCCGGGGCCCTCCTCGGTACGCCGTCCGCCCGTCTCGGCGCCCTCGGGGCCCTGGTGTTGCTGGTGGTCTTCACCGCCGCCGTGGCCCGCAACCTGGCGCAGGGCCGGACTCCCGACTGCAACTGCTTCGGCCGCTGGTTCTCGGGAGCGACAGGGCACTCCGGCCCGATCGGCCGGTCGACGCTGATCCGCAACGCGGTGCTGGCCGGCCTCTGCCTCTGGGTGGTTGCGGTCGGTCCAGGCGCCCCCACCTCCCGCCTGTGGTCGTGGATGGAGGGACGCACGGCGCTCGAACGCACCGTCTACCTCGGACTGCCCGGGCTCACCGCCCTCGTCGTCGGACTGGGCCGCGTCGTCATCAACCTCATACGCCAGCAGGGCCGTCTACTGCTGCGCATCGATACCCTGGAAGCGGCTCTCGGTCACCACGACGGCCTACCGCTGGGCGTCCGGGCTCCTTCCTTCGCCCTGCCGTCGCTCGCCGGGCGCACCGTCACACTGGAGGGTCTGCTGGCGGCGGACCAGCCGGTCCTCCTGGTCTTCACCGATCCCTTGTGCGCGCCGTGCAATGCGCTGTTTCCCGAACTTGGCCGCTGGCAGAGGGAGTATGCGCACCTGGTCGCGGTCGTCATGGTGAGCGCCGGCGACCCTGACCTCAACCGGGCCCAGGCGGCCGAGCATCGCCTCGGCGAGGTGCTGCTCCAGCGGAACCGCGAGGTGGCCAAGGCCTACCGCACGACGGCCACGCCCAGCGCCGTTCTGATCGGCACCGACCAGCAGGTCGAGAGCCCGGTGGCGGCGGGCGCCGATTCGATCTGGAGGCTGCTGCTCCGCACGCCGCATGCCGTCACGCTGCGGCCGCGGACCGGCCCCGGGCCTCGCCTCTCGTCGGAGGTCGAGGTCTACGAAGAGCTGGGAACGTAAACGACAGGGGAGAAGAGCCGACTATGGATTCCGCTTTTGATGACCTGACCCGCAGCCTGGGTAGCGCCTCACTGCCCCGCCGGCGGGCCCTCAAGCTGATGGGCGTCGCCGTGCTGGGCACCGCCTTCGGGCTCCGCCCCCGCTCGGCCAGCGCCGGCCACTGCGCCACCGAACGGGTGTGCAAGAGCGCCAGCGGCACGATGACCTGTGTCCGGCCTTTCGGCGACCAGAGCCCGTCGGAGGATTGCAAATGCGCGCCCGGCGCCAAAGAGGGGGACGGCTGCATCGAGGCCCGACCCCACTGCGGGTCGAGCGACAAGCCCTGCTGAGATAAGACCTACGACCACACAAGAAAGGTGCCCGGCCTGCGCTCTGCAGGCCGGGCACCGGTGTCTTGTCAGGAGAGGCGTGCGTCAGATCGTCGCTTCGGCCAGGTCCGAGCTCTTCTGCATGTAGAAGTACCAGGTGGTCACGGCGAAGATCAGGTAGGAGACGAGGAAGACCTGCAGCGCCGGGATCGACCAGTCGGCGTGCTCGGAGGCGATCGCCACCTTCTGGGCCGGGGTGGTGGCCGCCTTGATCAGCGCGGAAACGTCAAGGTTGGCTTGGCGGAGCACCACCTGGATGAGGAAGCCGCCGAACGCCCCGATGGCCCCGGCGATGCCGATCACGGCCGCCGCCTGTTGCTTGAAGTTGACGGCTACCGAGTTCGGGTCGACGTTCTTGGCCGCCGCTTCCCGCCGGCCCAGCGTGGCGAAGATCGCCGGGATCATCTTGTAGGTGGAGCCGTTTCCCATTCCCGCCAGCAGGAAGATCATCATGTAGGAGCTGAAGAACACGGGGAAGCTGCGGTTCTGGACCCCGGCGATGGCCGTGCCGGTGAACACGGCCATACCGAGGAAGCAGACCAGGGTGACCCGGGCGCCGCCGACCTTGTCGGACAGCCAGCCGCCCAGCGGCCGGGCGACCGATCCGATGAGAGCCCCGACGAAGCCAAGCCCGGCCAGGTAGGTGGCGATGAAGGGGTGGCCGGCCAGGAAGTCGGGGAAGGTCGTCTTGATGACCAGCGGCAGGGCGAAGGAGTAGCCGATGAACGAGCCGAAGGTGCCGATGTAGAGGAAGGACATCACCCAGGTCTGGCTGTTCTTCAGGGCCGCGATGTACGGCCCCTTGTCCGCCTTGGCCTGGGTGAGGCTGTCCATGTAGCGGGAGGCCCCGATGGTGGCCAGCGCGATGAAGGGCAGCCACATCAGCCCGGCGTTGGCCATGTGCACCTTGTGGACGGGCAGCTTCACCGCGGCGGCGGGCACCCCGACGATGAGGGCCAGGGGCACCAGCAGCTGGGCCACGGCCACGCCGAGGTTGCCGCCGGCGGCGTTGAGTCCGAGGGCGAAGCCCTTCTTCCGCTCGGGATAGAAGAACGAGATGTTGAACATCGACGAGGAGAAGTTGCCGCCGCCGAAGCCGGCCGTGGCCGCGCAGGCCAGCAGGACCCAGAACTGGACCGTGTGCCCCTGGGACGCCAGCCAGCCGCTCGGCACCACGACGGCCAGCAGGACCGTCGGGATGAACAGCAGCGCGGCGCTGATGGCCGTCCATCTCGCCCCGCCGAACTTGGGCACGGCGAAGGTGTAGGGGATCCGCAGGAACGAGCCGACCAGGTTCGGAACGGCGGTCAGCCAGAACAGTTCCGGCACTGACATCGTGATCCCGATGTTGCCCAGGTTGATGACGACGATCGTCCACAGCACCCAGACCGAAAATCCGAGGTGTTCGGCGAAGATCGACCAGCTCAGGTTCTTGTTGGCGATCTTCTGGCCGGTGCTCTCCCAGAAGGCGGTGTTCTCCGGTTCCCAGTGCTCGATCCAGCGGCCTCTGTTCTTCGCCTTGGTGCCAGGTCGATCGGAGGCAGGTCGATCGGGTGCGGGCGGAGCGATGCCGGTATCGATGGTCGTGCTCATCTCACCTTTCGGGGTCCCATGGTTCGGGCTTGTTGACGTTGACGGCGCAGTGCTTGTAGGACGGTTGGCGGGAGTGGGGATCGAAGGCCGGACGGGTGAGGCGGTTCGTCTCCTCGTAGTGCATCGGGATGAACACCTGGCCCGTCGCCACCGTCGGCGTCACGAAGGCCCAGGCCCGCATGGCTCCCCGCCGGGAGCGGATGACCACGTCGTCGTGGGGCCGGATCCCGAGTGCGTCGGCGTCGGCGGGGGCGATCTCCACATAGGCCCGTTCGGCGTAGAGCCCGCGCAGCATCGATGACTTCGACGTGCGCGTCTGGGTGTGCCACTGGCTGGAGCTGCCCCGGCCGGTGAGCAGCACGAAGGGGTACGCGGGGCTGACGGGTTCGCCGACCGGCTCAGGTTCGGAGAAGAGGAAGCGGGCCCGACCGTCGGCGTGGAAGAACCGGCCGTCCTCGAACAGGCGCCGCTCCCGCTCCGGCGGCTCAGGCGCTGTGCCGGTGGCCCCGGCCGGGAACGGCCACTGGATCCCGCCGCACTCCTCGATCATCCGGTAGTCGGCGATCCCCGTAATGTCGCAGGGCCGCCCGGCCGAGAGGCGTTGGGTGATGCGGAACACGGCTTCGGGATCGGTCCACTCGGCCAGGAGCTCCCCGCAGCCCCAGGCGTCGGCCACCAGCTTGAAGATGGCGAAGTCGGCCAGGGCCTGTCCCGGCGCCCGGGCCACCCGCTTCACCAGCCCGAGCCGGCGCTCGGAGTTGATGAACGTCCCTTCCTTCTCCCCCCAACCCGCCGCCGGTAGGACGAGGTGCGCCTGGCGGGCCGTCTCGGTCGTCGAGTACATGTCCTGGACGACGAGGAACTCGAGACGGGAGAGGAGCTCGCGCACCTCCTCCTGGTTGATCCAGGAGTGCGAGGTGTTGGTGGCGACGATCCACAGCCCCTTGATCGTCCCCCGGTTGATGCCCTCGACGATCTGGTCGTAGGCCAGGCTCGGCTGGTCCGGGATGCGAGCGGCGGGGATGCCGAGCAGCCCGGCCACCTCCTCCCGGTCGGCGGCACTCCGGAAGTCACGGCCGCCGAAGAGGTTGGTGGTGTTGGAGAAGAGCCTCGACCCCATGGCGTTGCACTGGCCGGTGATCGAGTTGGCCCCCGTCCCCGGCCGGCCGATGTTCCCGGTCAGGAGGGCGAGGGCGATGATCGCCTGCGCGGTCCGCACCGACTCGTGGCTCTGGTTGACCCCCATCGTCCACCAGAACGAGACCCGCCGGCCCTCGTGGATCGTGGTGGCGAGCCGCGCCAGGGCCGCGCCGGCCAGGCCGGTCGACTCCTCCACCCGGTCGGGGGTGAAAGGCGTGACCCGGGCGGCGAACTCCTCGAAGCCGGCGGTGTGGGCGTCGACGTAGTGGCGGTCGATCCAGCCGCGCTCGATGAGGAACCGGGCCAGGCCGTAGAGCAGGACGAGATCGGACTTGGGCTGGAGCGCGTAGTGCTGGGTCGCGGCCATGGCCGTCTCGGTGCGACGCGGGTCGATGACCACGATCTCGGGGTCGTGCGGGTTCCGGCAGATCCGCTCCCACATGATCGGGTGGGCGATGCACAGGTTGGAGCCGACGAGGACGATGACGTCGGAGGCCTCGAAATCGGCGTAGGTGTAGGGCGGGGCGTCGAAGCCGAAGGCCTCCTTGTAGGCCACGACCGAGGTGGCCATGCACTGGCGGGTGTTGCCGTCGCCGTGGACCATCCCCATGCCGAACTTGGCCAGGGCGCCGAGCAGGGCCATCTCCTCCGTCGGGATCTGGCCGGTGGAGAGGAAGGCCACGGAGGCGGCGCCGTGGCGGTCGCCGATGGCCCGGAACCGGTCGACGAAGGTCGCCAGCGCGGTCGGCCAGTCCACGGGTTGGAGCCGGCCCCGCTCGTCCCGCAACAGCGGCTCGGTGGCCCGGTCGGGGGCGGACAGCGGCGTGAGGGCCTCCCAGCCCTTGGGACAGGCTCCGCCCAGGTTGACCGGATAGCCGGCGGTGGGGGTCAGGTTCACGGCCACGCCGTCTTTGAGGTGGACGTCCAGGGAGCAGCCCGTCGAGCAGAAGCCGCAGACGAGGGAGGCGACCGCGTCCGGCTTGAGCCGGGCCGGAAGCTGGCCCAGACCGAAGCCTCCGGGTTCCCGGACCAGCTCGGCGGTGAGAGGGCCCGCCGGGCGGTGGACGAGCTGGCCGACCCGGCTCCGCCAAGACTGTGTGGGGTTCATCCCGGGTTCCCCGGCATGCGGGGCGGGGCCACGGCCGAGAAGAACTGGGTCCGCTCGCACAGCTCGCCGGCGACCAGGGCGGCCAGCCCGAGACCGACGGCCGCCAGGCAGGCCCCCGAGCCGGGTGTGTCGGCCGCGGTCAAAGCGACCACCGCCAGCGGGGCGAGGAGCCCTCCGGTCAGGCCGAGCCCGAAGCGCCAGCCGGTGAGCGCCCGGAGGTCCCGGCGGAGCAGCAGAGCCGTGCGGCCGAGGTCGCCGGCGGAGTGGCGGAGCACCGCCGCCTCGGCCGCCAGCTTGACCGTCGCCGCGGCCATGAGCGCGACGGCGACGGCCGGTGCCAGCTCGGTGGACCAAGCGGGGACGGAGTCATCGAGGACCGAGCCGATCAGGGAGACGGCGAGAAAGCTGGCGAGGCCGAGCACAAGGGCGGTGAGCCCGAACTTCCACGCCACGGTGAAAGGGCGCCACCACGTCCGCCGGGTGACGCCGTAGACCATGACCGAGCACGCCACCCCGGTCCCCCCGGCCAGCGCGGCCGCCGCTTCCAGGGCGGCCAGGCCGCCGCCACCAGCCCCGGTGAAGCGGGCGCCGGCGACCATCGCGGCCAGGCAGGCGTAGGCGCCGAAGGCCACGATCTCGCGGCTCAGCCAGGAGTGGCGGAACCCGAGCACGGCCCGGAAGGCGTAGGCGGGGCGTCCGATGTGCAGGACGCTCGCGCCCAGCGCCAGCAGCGCCAGGCCCAGGGCCACGATGCCGTTGCCCGAACTGGCGGCACTGGCGAGCTGTTCGGCGAGGAGCGGGCGCCCGGCCATCCCCACGAGGAACGTCCCGACGGAGAGTTGGGTCAGGACCAGCATCACGGCCAACGGTGGGTGGCTGGCCGCCGGCCGGACGGCCAGGGCGTCGGCCGGCCTGGCCTCCTGCAGCAGCGGACGGGCGCTGCGGTACACGGTGGTGGGGATCGTGATCCGCGGATCGGGAGCGCCGGGAAGGAACGGTTCCGTGTGCGCCCGGGCCCGGGCCCCCGCCGTGTCCACCAGAGTGATCCGGATGGCGCCGTTGGGACAGGCCTGGGCGCAGGCGGGCGCCTCGCCGGCGTCGAGGCGGTCGGTGCACAAGTCGCACTTGCGCACGATCCCCCGGGCTTGGTTGAAGCGGGGCACCTCGTAGGGGCAGGTCAGCATGCAGTAGCGGCAGCCGATGCACTGGTCGTCGAGATGCCGGACGATGCCGGTGATGGTGTCCTTCTCGTAGGCGTTGACGGGGCAACCGGTCAGGCAGGCCGGCTCGACGCAGTGGTGGCAGGCGGTGGTGACCGTCTGCTGGAAGGCGACGGCCGCGCTGCTGCCGTGGAGCAGGCCGGTGGAACGCCACGACTCACCGTCGTCGAGGCCGTTGAGGCTATGGCACGCCGTCACACACGACTTGCAGCCGGTACAGGAGTCGAGGTCGACCTCGAAGGCATACTGCTGGCCGGGCCCCGGCCGCTCCAGGGGCAGAAGCTTCGTATAGCTGCGAATATCCGGCTCGATCAGGCCGGACTCGTGGTCCCGGGCGAAGCGGTCCACGGCCGTGAGCGTGCGCTGCTCGGCCAGGTAGAGGTCAAGCGGCGTGTGCACCTCCGTAAGCATCCAGCGATGGTCGAAGGTCGAGGTTTCCCGCCCGCTTCGCCTCCATTTCGGCGATGCGAAGGGGTGCTCACAAGATCGTGCGAGGTTCCGTTCACACGCCGGACACGGGCGAGGAACGTAAGAGAAACGGCCCGCCCCTACGGTCAAAGACTGTGAGCAAACAGAAGACTCTCGTCATCATCGGCCAGGGCATGGTGGGCTACAAGCTCCTTGAATGCCTCGTGGACAATGGCGCCACCGACCAATGGCTGGTCATCGCCTTCGGTGAGGAGCCCCGTCCGGCCTATGACCGGGTGCGCCTCTCCACCTATTTCTCCGGCCGGACCGCGGAGGATCTCTCTCTGGTCGATGTCGAGGTCATGGGCCATCCCTCGGTGGAGTTCGTCCCCGGCGACCCGGTGGTGAGCATCGACCGGGAAGCCAAGACGGTGACGTCCGCCTCGGGCCGCACGGTGACCTACGACGCCGCCGTGCTGGCCACGGGCTCCTACCCGTTCGTCCCGCCCATCGAAGGCGGCGATGGACAGGGTTGCTTCGTGTACCGCACGATCGAGGACCTCGACGCCATCAAGGCCTACGCCGAGGACTGCGGTACCGGCGTGGTCATCGGCGGTGGCCTCCTCGGCTTGGAGGCGGCCGGGGCACTGCTCGGACTCGGGCTGCAGACCCACGTGGTGGAGTTCGCCCCCCGGCTCATGGCCATCCAGGTCGACGACGGTGGCGGGGAGATGCTGCGTCGCACCATCGAAGCGATGGACATCGTCGTCCACACCCAAAAGGCGACCACACAGGTGCTGCGCGCCGCGCCGACTTCGATGGGCGGTGGCTCCCGGGTCGAGGGGCTCGCCTTCGCCGACGAGACGACGCTGGCCACCGACATGGTCGTCTACTCGGCCGGCATCCGGCCCCGGGACGAGCTGGCCCGGGCCGCCGGTCTGGCGATGGGAGAACGGGGCGGCGTACTCACCGACGAGTCGGGCCGCACGTCCGACCCCGACATCTTCGCCGTCGGCGAGTGCGCCAGCGCCCTCGGACGGGTCTACGGGCTCGTGAGTCCCGGCTACGCCCAGGCCCGGGTGGTGGCCGACCGCCTCGCCGGGGGCGACGCCGCCTTCACCGGCGCCGACCTGTCCACCAAGCTGAAGCTCCTCGGCGTCGACGTGGCCAGCTTCGGCGACGCCCACGGCGCCACCGAGGGCTCCCACGCACTCACCTGGGCCGACCCCCTGTCCGGTGTCTACAAGAAGATCGTGATCGCCGCCGACAAGTCGAAGCTGCTCGGCGGAGTCCTGGTGGGCGACGCCTCCGACTACGGGACGCTCCACCAGTGGATGGCCAGCGGGACCGACCTTCCCCTGCATCCGAGCGACCTGATCCTGCCCGACCGCAAGAGCAGCGGTCCCCTGCTCGGGGTGGCCGCCATCGGGGTCGACTCGACGATCTGCAACTGCAACAACGTCACCAAGGGCGTCATCTGCGCCTCCATCGGGGAGGGCGGCCTCACCACCATCGGCCAGGTGAAGGCGGCGACCAAGGCGGGCACGGGTTGCGGGAGCTGTGTCCCCCTCTGCCAGTCCATCCTCCACGCCGAACTGGAGAAGGCCGGCGTCGCCATCGACCGCAGCCTGTGCGAGCACTTCCCCTTCACCCGCCAGCAACTCTTCGACATCGTGCGGGTCCGCCAGGTCCGCACCTTCGAGGAGCTCGTCTCCGGTTGGGGCCAGGGCCGGGGCTGCGAGGTGTGCCGGCCGGCGGTCGGCTCGATGCTCGCCTCGCTGTGGAACGAGTACGTCCTCGACCCCGCCCACGCCGGCCTGCAGGACACCAACGACCGCTTCCTGGCCAACATGCAGAAGGACGGGAGCTACTCGGTCGTGCCCCGGGTGCCGGGCGGCGAGATCAGCCCCGACAAGCTCATCGCCCTCGGCGAGGTGGCCCAGGAATTCAACCTCTACACCAAGATCACCGGGGCCCAGCGCATCGACCTGTTCGGCGCCCGCCTCGATCAACTTCCCGACATCTGGCGCCGGCTCATCGCCGCCGGGTTCGAGTCCGGGCACGCTTACGGCAAGGCGTTGCGGACGGTGAAGTCGTGCGTGGGCAGTACCTGGTGCCGGTTCGGTGTCCAGGATTCCGTGTCGCTGGCCATCGAGATCGAGCTGCGCTACCGGGGGTTCCGGGCGCCCCACAAGCTCAAGTCGGCCGTTTCGGGCTGCGCCCGGGAGTGCGCCGAGGCCCAGGGCAAGGACTTCGGCGTCATCGCCACCGAGAACGGCTGGAACGTCTACGTCTGCGGTAACGGTGGGATGCGGCCCCAGCACGCGGTGCTCCTCGCCGAGGACATCGACTCCGAGGCGGTGGTGAGGTATCTGGACCGGTTCCTGATGTTCTATACGCGCACGGCCGACCGACTGGAGCGCACCGCTCCGTGGTTCAACAAGCTGGAGGGCGGGATCGACTATCTGAGGTCGGTGATCATCGACGACGCGTTGGGGATCTGCGACGAGCTCGAGGCCGAGATGCAGCGCCAGGTCGAGACGTACACCTGCGAGTGGAAAGCCACCGTCGAGGACCCGGCCAAGGTGGCCCGGTTCACCCACTTCGTGAACGCCGACGGTGTTCCCGACCCCAACCTGAACTACGTGACCGAACGGGGCCAGAAGCGTCCGGCCCGACCCAACGAGGTTCCGGTCACCATCTCCAAGCGCCCGAACGGACCCGCACGATGAGTGCCTGGGTGGATGTCTGCCCCTACGAGTCGATCTATCCCGACACCGGGGTGTGCGCCCTGATCGAGGGCGAGCAGGTGGCCGTCTTCCGGCTCTCCGACGGGAGCCTGCACGCCGTGTCCAACTTCGACCCTTTCAGCCAGGCCAACGTCCTCTCCCGGGGCATCGTCGGGGACCGGGGCGGCAAACCCAAGATCGCCTCGCCGATCTACAAGCAGACCTTCGACCTGCGGACGGGCGTCTCCTTCGACGACCCCTCCGTGCGCCTGCCCGTGTACGCCGTCCGGCGCCGCAACGGCCGGGTCGAGGTCTTCGGCCGTCCCGTCGACCCCGAGGACCCGTCCATCGACGACGACACGCTCGACGGCGCGGGCCTGGCCCGAACCTGATCAGGACGGCCCGACCTGATCCTGACGGCTGGCAGAATCGGGACAAAAGCCGCGAAGCCCATCCGGACCGGGCGAGCCGGGCAGGTGAAGGCGGCGGCGTTCCCGTACTCCCCTCTCGAGCACGAGCAAGGGGACGTCCATGAGCGCCAGGGCCAAGATCCGCATCCGTTCCGCCGCCAACCGGGCCAGTAAGAGCCTGCTGGCCGTCAGCTTCCGCTGGGTCGGCGCCTGACGGCCTGAGGCCCCAAGGCGA
>CAZCVW010000037.1:0-2881 GCA_964502185.1 uncultured Burkholderiales bacterium | reverse complement strand
CGGCTCAAGCTCCTGGCCGCCTGGCGGAGCGAGATCGGCTAAGCCTCACTGGGCCTCCGCCCGTTCTCCTCGGCGGCGTCGAAGGCGCTCCTCGGTGGCCATCAGAACGGTTCCTCGGGCGGCGGCGCGGCGTCGGCGCCGGTGGGGGGCGGGGCCTCGTCGAAGGAGGCGACGAGCTGTTCGACCTGGGCCCGGGTGGCCGTGATCCGCTGGCGGCAGTGGGCAATGAGGGTGCCGGCCCTGGCCACTTTGGCGGAGAGGGTGTCGAGATCGACGTCGCCGCCGTCGATGGCGGCGACGATGGCCTCGAGCTCGGCCCGGGCCTCTTCGAACCCGAGCTCCTCCAGCGGTCGGTCTGGGCTCACCGGTCTGGGCTCACGGTTCTGGAGTCCCTGTCGCCGGCGGTTCCACGACGCTGCTGAAGTGCCCGTCGGCGAGCTGGGTCGTGACCCGTTCTCCCGGTGCGAGCGCCGCGGCTTCCCGGACCACCTCCCCGGCCGCCGTGCGGGTGACGGAGTAGCCCCGGGCCAGGACCCGGACGGGGTCGAGGGCCCGCACCTGGGCGGCGGAACTGTCGAGCCGGGCCTCCTCCGTCCGGAGCCACCGGGCCGGGGCGGCGACGAGCAGTACGCCACTCCGGTCGATGGCGGAGCCCGTCCGGGCCAGGGCGGCGTTGGCCCCCGTCCGCAGTCGCCGGGAATCCCGGTCGAGGGCGTGCTCGGCGCCGGCCAGCCGGTGACGGGCGGCACTGCCGATTCGGCCCTGGGCCAGATCGAGCGAGTCGGCGAACGCCCGCACGGCGGACACGAGCGCCTGGGCGGTGGCGGTGGGGGTCTTGAAGCAGCGGTTGGCCACCTCGTCACAGATGGACCGGTCGATCTCGTGGCCGACCCCGACCCACACCGGTACCGGGGCCGAGGCCACGGCGACGGCCACCGCCTCGCTGTCGAAGACCGTGAGTTCCGACCGGGCGCCGCCGCCCCGGACCAGGACCACGACGTCGGCGCCGGGGCTCGCCTTGCGCACCGCGGCGGCGAGCTCGGCGGCCGCCCCTCCACCGGACACCCGGGTGTCGAAGAGCTCCACCGCGAAGGCGTAGCCGGACAGGTGCAGTTCGTGGACGAAGTCGTGGTAGGCGGCGGAACCGCCGCTCGTGACCAGGGCGATGCGAAGGGGAACGAGGGGGACCGGCCGGCGGCGGTTGGCCTCGAACAGGCCCGCCGTGATGAGCGCCCGGCGGACCTGTTCCCGGGCGACGGCCAGGTCTCCGGCGGTGAAGGCCGGGTCGATGTCGAGCACCTCGAGCTGCACCTTGCCCGCCGGTTCGTAGAACGACACCCGGACGCGGACCCGCACACTCAGGTCTTCGGCCAGCGTCAGCCCGAAGAGGCCGAGGGCCTTTTCGATCTGCTGACGCCGGTTGGACCACAGCATCGCCGTCGCCACCGCCCTCGGTTCCTTCCGGCGGGCGTCCCGTTCCACCAGTTCGAAGTAGCAGTGGCCCGGCCGCGACACCGTGAGCCGCTGGATTTCCCCCCGTACCCAGAACCCCCGTCCCGGCGTGTGCCGGGCGAACAGGTTGGCGATGGCCCGGTTGAGGCTCGAGATCGAATACGTCTTGTCGTCGGTCACCGGCTGATCAGGGTACTGACCCGGCGAAGGACAGTCCTTCAGCAATGACGCGAACTGGCCGATAGGTCGTTGAGGACGCGAATCGCGTCTCTTGATCGTGTGGACCGAAACGGCAAACCCGGGGAAACCCGGGGACGTAAAGCTACGGGCCTACCCCGTCTTCGACGGCACGGCAGCCGGGTCGTCGCAGCAGGGAGCACACGTGAGATCGACGAAGCACACAGCACCGGCCACCGCCCGCAGCGAAATGACCCCGCGGGCGGCTTCCACCTCCTCCACGAGCCTTCGATCGCGCTGGAACCGGGCCTTCGCTGTCATCTTCGCCGTCATCGTCGTGGGGGGGATGGCCAGCTTCACAGGGACGCGTGTGCTGGTCGGCACCTTCCGGAACACGGCCGAACGGGTCGAGAACGAGGCCACGCTCCTCGCCGGCCTGCGGACTGACATCGTTCCTCACGCCCTCCTCCTGGTCGGCATGGATGACGGCGACGTCGACCAGCGTCCTGCCCTCGAGGCGTCCATCCGGGCTGCCTTCGCGCAAGGGATCGCCGAGTCGGACGACTCTGGGGAGCGGCAACTGCTCCAGCAGGCAGATGACCGGTGGCAGGTGATGGTGGCGGCGGCGGGCCCGCTCGACCACCCGGCGCCCGTCCAGGAGCGGGGAGGCGCGATCGCCGTCGGCGTCCCCGAGGTGTTGGCGCTGCTCGACCAGGCCGGCGAGGCCAGCCGCAGCGCCGCCCGCGCCGATCTGGCCCAGGACACACGGGTCGAGAGGACGGCCACGGCGGCGATGGCGGCCATCGGCCTGCTGATCGTCGCGCTGATGTTCCGCATCGCCCGGCGGTTGTCCGCCGAGGTCCTCCGGCCCGTGGGGATGCTGCGCGACTCGGCCAACCGGCTGACCGCCGGTGACCTCGACCACCGGGTCGAGTTCGACCGGGCCGACGAGCTCGGGGACCTGGCCGTCAGTTTCAATGCCATGGCCGACGCGATCGCCGGTAGTCAGCGCAGCCTGACCCGTCAGGCCAACCACGATTCTTTGACCGGTCTCGCCAACCGGGCCGCGTTCCGCGCTCGCCTGGAGGCGGCGCTGGCCCGGCCCGAGCGACGCGAAGGCACCCAGGCGGTGTTGTTCGTGGACCTGGACGACTTCAAGGACGTGAACGACGCCCTCGGCCACGCCGCGGGCGACGAGCTCCTTCGAGTGGTGGCCGCCCGCCTCCACGACACCGTGCGACCGGGCGACCTG
>CAZCVW010000036.1:5532-15614 GCA_964502185.1 uncultured Burkholderiales bacterium | reverse complement strand
TCGTGGGATGCAGGGGGACCATTCAACCCCGCCACTTGATTCCACGTAACTAATACGTAGAGCCACCCCTCCCACGTCGAGGCGTAGGTGATGTCGGCCACCCACAGCTCGTTCGGGCGGGTCGCCACGAAGCGCCGGTCGACGAGATCCGGCGGACGCTCGGCGGTGGCGTCGGGGACAGTCGTGAACCGCTTGCCGCCCCGCTGCACGCCCTGAAGGCCCATGTCGGCCATGAGCCGCTCCACCGTGCAGCGGGCAACTGCGTAGCACTCCCGACGAAGCTGCTTGTAGACCCGCCTCGGCCCGTACACCTGGTAGTTGGCATCCCAGACACGGCGGATCTCCACCTTGTGGACCTCGTCGCTCTCAGCCCGAGCCGACGGGGGCCTCGCCTTGGCGGCGTGATAGGTCCGTTCCGAGAAGCCGATCGTCCGACACATGACCACCACCGGCCAGCGGGCCCGGTGCTCGTCGACGAACCGGATGCTCACCGCTGGCTCGGGTCGCCCTCCCTCGCGAAAAAAGTGGTCGCCGCCTTGAGAATCTCGATCGTGCGCGCCTGGTCAGCCACCTCCCTCTTCAGCGCCTTGATCTGGGCGCGCTCCTCCGTCGTCGGCGCCTCCCGCAGACCCCGGTCGGCCTCCGCCTGGCGGACCCACTTCCGCAACGTCTCCGGCGAGGTGATCCCCAACTGGGACGCCACCTCGACGACCTTCCGGCCCCGCTCCAACACCTCATCGACAGCCCGACGACGGAACTCGTCGGAGTACTTCCTCGGCCTGGCCATGACACGCAGTCTCCTCCCCGCCGCCCGAAAGCCAACGGATAGGCACTGCATCAAACCCGGGGTGGCTCATCTCCCGATGCATCCCGCCGTCTGGAGCGCGTTACGACGCGCCACTGCGCGCGATGGAAACAACGAACATCGCGGCACCGGCGACAAAGAAGTACGCGACGAGTACGAGACGCCAAGCAGCGTGCTCTTTCGCGACCCCTACGGCTATAAGCGAACTCTCCCAAACATCGCGGGCCATAAATCGCCGGCCCCATTCCCGTCGTAGATTGATCACTAAGGACGCAATGACCGAAACACCTGCAAGCACGAGCACCGGTCCTGGGTAAGTATCCAAGGCAATGAGTAGGAACGCCGTGCCGGCGCCTAAGAAGAAGGCCGCTGAAGCGACAAGATGTATGAGGCCACCTGACATGGCGCCATGCGGGTGTGCACTCATTCGGAGGCTCCAAGGTCAAGCGTCAACATTCCGCTAGCGCCACCAGCCCGACCAATCGGTGATCCCCAACCTCTCACGCCGAAGCCGGCGCCGACGGACGGTGTCCATCCACCCGTCACCGCGTTACGCGAAGCGCCGAAGCAAGCGTAGTAGCACGCCAGCCCGGAAGGCCCGACGCTGTTCGAGAGTTGGCCCGGGGACCAAGTGGCGGTAGCACCAAGGCTTGAGGCATAAGAAATGCCGGCGCCAACTCGGCGGCGACCATTCGCGTTGCTCACTCCCACACTGATGCAAACAATCGCACAAGCCGAAACGTTGACGGAACCGTAGTAGCTAGCGGTGCATGCGAGACCCCCACAGAACTTGGCGGCCCGCTTCGCCAAACGCCCAACAGAGTTAGCTGCCCTTCCGCAGGCCTTGCATTTGATTCCGAATAAGCCTTCTCCGTTGAGGTCGAACTGGTTGACGGGATCCCGCACGTAGGCGTAGTCGTTGGTGGTGGTTCCGCCTTCGACCGGGTCAACGGAGAGGAATCGGCCGAGGTTGGGGTCGTAGAGGCGGACACCCATGCGGATGATGCCGGTGCTGCCCGGATGGAACGAGCGGGGACCCACTCCCCCACCGACCCCCTCTTCGTCCGCCGCCTCAAAGGCGCCTACGTGCCGTTCAATCTGCAGGCCATGGACGGCCTCGTCGCCGGTTGGTACCGCCGCGCCGGCGTCATCCCCCCACCGGGATCCCTGGCCCACGCCCTGCGCCACACCTACGCCACCCTCCTCGTCGACGCCGGCGCCTCCCTCCCCGAAGTGCAGCGGCTCTTGGGCCACGCCGATCTGTCCACCACTCAGGTGTACCTCAAGGTTGCCGGGCGGGGTCTCGAAGAAGCGGCGCTGTCCAACCCGGCCCGGGCGCTCCTCCGGCACCCGGGCCCCCATCCGTGACCCGGGCTGGCGGCCATCGCAGCTGATGGTGATGCTGGCGGGCGGGGTCTGCAGGCGCTTTTGCGCGCCATTGTGGCGTTCCCTTGCGTGGCTCTCGACACTTGTTGACCGGACGCCGGATTCTTACCGCCCCAACGATCACCGCTCTCTCTTATGCTTTTTCCATGGACGTCGGCGTGAAGCCTTGGTGGAGGAATCCAAGGGTCATGGGGATCGGCATCGTGACCGTGTTCGTCGGTACGGCCTCGGTCATCACTTCGGCGATGCGGCCCCTGTCACCGCTGGAGCAGACCTTGAAGGTCAAGGGGTTGCCCGGTAGCGGCGGCCGGCGACGACAGCCCAGATGAGCTCGACGACCCCGAACGGCCAGGCGCCGGAGGCGAACCCGTAGAGGCTGGAAAGGACGCAGCCGAGGGCAAAGGCGAGAACGAAGGATCGGCCACGCGACTCGAGGGCGTACATAGCCATCATGAACGTGACGGCGCACACGCCGTAGATGGTGACAACCACGTACACCTACACGGGCCGGGTCGGTCAGGGGCGGATGACCTCGATCTCGATGTCGAGGCCGAGGGCTTCGGCTAGGAGGTCCTGGCGGCTGCGGGCCGAGTAGAGCTCGAGTTCGGCGTCGGCGCCGGCGTCCGTCTCGACCAGGAGCCGGAGGGGCTTGCCACCCCTGCCGCCCTCGGCCTTGACTCCGGTGATGGCCTTGGACCGGGTGCGGTCGAGGCCGGCGGCCACCCTGAGCACGCCGGCGAGGACCTGGACGACGTGCTGATCATCAGGACCGAGGCGGGCCCACTCGGGGTGGCGGGCCTTGGGGGCCGACTTCCGGTGGTAGCGGGCCACGAGGGCGATCAGCTCGATCTCCCGGTTGGTGAACCCGGTGAGCAGCTCGGTGTTGCGGATCACGTAGTAGCTGTGCAGGTGGTGGCGGTCATGGCTGAGGACCAGGCCGACGTTGCACAGCAGGGCCGCCGCCTGCAGCCACTCCTGGCACTCGTCCGGGAGTTTGTGGAGCTTGCGGGTCTCCTCGAAGAGCTGGAGGGCTAGCATGGCGATCCGCTCGCAGTGGACCTTCTCGTCGGGCGTGAGGGTGGCGAGGTGCTGCACGCTCTGGTAACGCAGGTTCCCCAGGTGGCCGAGCTCCCCCGACTGCCGCCGGCTGAGGACATCGAGCAGCACACCCTCCCGCAGGGCGAAATCGGACAGGACCATTTCCTCGATCCCGAGCACCTTCATGACCTGTTCGAGCACGATGACCCCACCGAGGATGATGTCGGCCCGGCGGGGATCGAGGCCCGGCACGTCGGCCCGGTCGGAGACCTTGGGGCGGCCGGCGAGGTCGTCGACCACTTCGCCGAGTTCCTTGACGGTGAAGGAGGAGTTGCCGACCTGGCGCACCGGTTCGTCACCCCGGCGGGCCCGGATCATCTCGGCCACGTTCAGGATGGTGCCGGAGCTGCCGACGGCGACCTCGAAGCCGCCCCGGCCGGCCACCATGCGCTTCACCGGGGGGAGGTAACTGCGGACGTAGGTGCGGGCGTCCTCGACGGCCTTCTTCTTCACCGGTTCCCTCCGGAAGAAGCGCTCCGTGATGCGGATGGCCCCGACCTTGAGGCTGCGGGCGTCGAGCACCTCCCGGCCCCGGCCGACGACGAACTCGGTGCTGCCGCCACCGATGTCGACGACGAGCACCCGCTGGTCGTAGACAGGGACGGCCTGGAGCACGCCCAGGTGGATCAGCCGGGCCTCCTCCACCCCCGAGATCACCTCGACGTGGACCCCGGCCTCCTCGAGGGCGGCGTCGAGGAAGTCCCGGCGGTTCTCCGCCTCCCGCACCGCACTGGTGGCGACGGCGTGGATCTCGGCCCCGAACGAGTCGGCGATGCGGCGGAAGCGGGCCAAGGCGGCGACGCCCCGTTCAATCGCGTCCGGTTCCAGCTTCTTCATGTCGCCCGAGCCCGAACCGAGCCGCACGACGTCCTTCTCCCGGTCGAGGATCTCGAAGCGGTTGTTCTCCGTCGGCCGGGCTACCACGAGGTGGAAGCTGTTGGTGCCGATGTCGATGGCCGCCACGGGCGTTGCGGCATCGGCGAAGTCGGGCATCAGCCCACGTTAACCCGGGGCCAGGGCCCGCTGGGCCTCCCGCGGATCGCCGGCCGGGATCACCAGCAGCACGGGCGTCGTCACGCCCGCCTCCCGGTACTCCTCGATCCGTTCCCGGCAGTGGCCCGGGGAGCCGTGGATGACCAACTCGTCGACCACCGACTCCGGGACGGCGGCGAGGGCCCCCTGGCGGTCACCCGCCTGCCAGGCGTCCCACATGGGCCGGAGCAGGTCGCCCCGGCCGAGCCACTCGTGGAAGGCGGCGTAGACCGGGACGTTCAGGTAGGTGGTGATCATGCGGCGGGCGACGGCACGGGCCGCCTCAGCGTCCTCCGTCGGCATGACGAAGATGCGGGCCACGATCTCCTTGTCTGGGCCGTCTTCTGGGCCGGCCTCGTGGACGTAGGGGGCCACGGTGCGGACGTCGGCGGCGGAGAGCCAGTTGAGGATGGCCCCGTCCGCCTCCCGACCGGCGAGGCGCAGCATCCCCGGCCGGAGGGCGGCGACCATGACCGGCACCGGGGTGGTCACCTTGGGCCCGAGCCGGAAGCCTGAGGCGGTGATCGTCTCGTACTCCCCCGTCACCTTCTCGCCGGACAGCGCCGCCTTGACCCAGCGGACGGTGTCCCGCACCCGCTGGTAGGGCCGCTCAAAGGGCACGCCGTTCCAGCGCTCCACGATGGTGTCGGACGACGCGCCGAGGCCGAGCACGAACCGGCCCCCCGTCACCTCGGCCAGCGCCATCGCCGACTGGGCGATGAGGGCGGGACCCCTCGTGTAGACGGGCACGATGGCGGTGCCGAGCCGCAGTCCGGGCGCCCACTGGGAGGCGAGGGCGAGGGGGGTGAAGGCGTCGTAGCCGTCCGCCTCCATCGACCACAGGTCGGTGTAGCCGAGGTCCGCGAGTTCCACAATCGCCTCCCGCTGGGCCGCCAGCGGAGCCCCGGCCAGGGGGATGGTCATGCCGTAACGAGGGGTCATGGCGGCCGACGCTACCTGGGCGCCGCGCTATCAATGAGGACATGGACTACGCGCGACTCGGCTCGACCGGCCTGAAGGTGTCCCGGATCTGCCTGGGGATGATGAGCTACGGCGATCCGGCCTGGCGGGACTGGGTCCTCGACGAGGACGCGGCCCGGCCGTTCGTGCGCCGGGCGGCGGACGCCGGCATCACGTTCTTCGACACCGCCGACATGTACTCCCTGGGAGTGAGCGAGGAGGTCACCGGGCGGCTGCTCCGGGAGACGTTTTCCCGGCGGGAGGACTACGTCCTGGCCACCAAGGTCCGCTTCCCCATGGGCAAGGCGCCCAACGACGGCGGCCTGTCCCGCGGTCACATCCTCGATTCGATCGACGCCTCGCTGCGCCGCCTCGGCACCGACCACGTCGACCTCTACCAGATCCACCGGTGGGACAACGAGACGCCCATCGAGGAGACCATGGAAGCGCTCCACGACGTGGTCCGGGCGGGCAAGGCCCGCTATATCGGGGCGTCGAGCATGTTCGCCTGGCAGTTCGCCAAGGCCCAGCGGGTGGCCGACGTGCACGGCTGGACCCGCTTCTCCTCCATGCAAGACCACTACAACCTCGTCTACCGGGAGGAGGAGCGGGAGATGATCCCCCAGTGCCTCGACATGGGGGTCGGCGTGATCCCTTGGAGCCCTTTGGCCCGCGGCCTGTTGGCCGGCAACCGGGACCGGGGCGGCGACCGCAAGACGACGAGGGCCGCCAGCGACACCTATTCCGACCTGCTCTACGACGAGGCCGACTTCGACGTCGTCGACCGCCTCGTCGAGGTCGCCGCCGAGAAGGGCCTACCGCCCGCCCAGGTCGCCCTCGCCTGGCTGCTCCACAAGCCCGGCGTCACCGCCCCGATCGTCGGCGCCACCAAACTCCGCCACCTGGACGACGCCATCGCCGCCGCCGACGTCGAGCTGTCCGAGAAGGATATCGCCCGCCTCGAGGAGCCCTACCGCCCCCACCCCGTCCGCGGCCACGAGTAGCCCGCCTCAGCCGCTGGGCACGTCGCCTGTCCCCGGAGCGATCTCAGCCGGCCTTGGGGTGGGTGGCCATGAAGTCCCAGATGGCCTCGGCCCAGGCGTCGTCGAAGGCGGGGATGTGGCCGCCGCCGTCGATGGTCCACGTCTCGACGTCGGTGCCGGTGCAGCCGGAGTAGCGGTCGACGGCCGTCTCCGCGCCCGGGACGTTGACGTCGAGGTCCAGGCGCTGGCCGGTGGGGGCGAGCGTCCCGCCGCAGGCGTTCTTGGCCGCCCAGGTGCCGGCCGTCTCCACCGCTCCCGGGTAGGGACCCTTGGGTGTCGAGCCGCCCTCGTAGCGGATGACCTGGTCGTTGGTGCCGTGGACGTGGAGGACGGAGACCGGCGCCGTCGCCTCGCAACGGCCAGGGTCGTCCCACTGCATACCGGCCAGCGTGACGATGGCCGCCACCCGCCTGGACCGGTCGCAGGCGAAGCGGTGGGACATGAAGGCGCCGTTGGAGTGGCCGACCAGGAAGACCCGGCGCGGGTCGACGTTGTACCAGCCGGCGATCTCGTCGATCACCGAGTCGATGTAGGCCACGTCGTCGACGCCGCGGTTGTAGAAGTCGCAGCAGGCGTCGGTGGCGTTCCAGAAGCGGTTCCCGGTGAGGTCGCGGGTCCCGTCCGGGAAGGCCAGGAGGAAGTTCTCCTTCTCGGCCAGCGGGCTGAGCCGGAAGTAGGCGTCCTGGGCGGACCCGTTCGAGCTATAGCCGTGCAGGAGCACGACGAGCGGCGTGGCCTGCTGGCTGTCGTAACCGTCCGGCACCGTCAGTCCATAAGGGCGGGCTGTGTTCCCCTGGGGCGGTTCGGCCGGCGGCGACCCCAGACCGACGAGAGTCAGAGCGAGCGCGATCGAAGCCAACGCGTGCATACCTTCGATCGTACCGACCGCCGCCCCGCCAGAAAGGTCGCGGGCAGGGATACGCGCCGAGGTCCTGGACCACATGGGTCCAGGACCTCGGCGCGTCGGTCGCTCGGGAGAGCAGGGGTGTCCCCCGGGCGACGGGGGAGGCTGTCAGTTGGCGCCGAGACGGCGGCGGGCGAAGGCGGCCAGGCGACCGGCGCCGAGCATCCCGGCGCCGAGGAGGGCAAGAGCGCCTACGCCCGCACCGGTGCGGGCCAGGGCGCTCGGGCGCACCAGGGTCTCGCCGAGGACCTCGGTCTCGGTGGAGCCGGCCGGCGTTGTGGCCACGAGCGGAGGAGTGGTGCTGTCCGCGCCCACCTGCGCACCGGCCACCTCGGTGCCGGCCGGCTGGGCCCGAGCGGTCGTCCCGGCGGCGGTGAAGGTCGCCGGCGCCGGAGCAGGGGTGCTGACCGTGGCCGAAACGGTGGCGGCCTCGTCGTTGCGGGCGGCGGCCTCGGCCTCGTTCCCGCTCTTGTCCTTGGACGGCTTCCGTCCGCACCAGCCGTTGTTGTCGTCCTCACGGTCGGCGTCGTTGCCGCAACCGTTGTTCCAGTCCTTGTCGGAGTCGTACCCGCCGTTGTAGCCGGGCTTGTCCTTGCCACCGTTGGAGTTCCCGTCGGGGTCGGACTGCGACCCGCCCGTGCGCACGCTCTCCGTGGACTCGACCTGACTCCCGCCCCGGGTGGCGCCGGCCGGCGAAGCCCCCGCCGTGATCATCCCGAGCGCCAGCACGAAACCCGCTCCGGCCACACCGATCCGAGTGTTGATCTCGTTCATCCCTCTTTGTCCTCCCGTCTCATGGGTCACCGTTGACCCGTCGCCCCCTTTCATTCCCTGGTTCCTGAAGAGCGCGTGAGGAGAACATGAAACTTTCTTCATCTTCCGCGCCCGGCGAACATGAGAGAACTTTCATGTGGGGCTCAGGGAGCCTTCAGGTGGGAGGGAAGAACTCAACCAAGAGAGTTCGACCGAACCAAGGAGGGAACACCATGGGTACTGGGATCAGCATCTTCTTCATCACCATCGGCGCCATCCTCACCTTTGCCGTGGAGGCGACCACCAACGGAGTCGACCTCAATGCGATCGGCGTGATCCTCATGGTCGTGGGTGTGCTGGGCCTGCTCTTCAGCCTGGTCCTGTGGGACAACTGGAACCCGAACCGCCCCAGCGACTATGTCGACGACCGTGACATCGTCGTCCGCCGCCGGAACGAGGTCATCGTCGACGACGAGCCGGTGGTGCAGCGCACCGTCCGCCGCAGCTACCGGTAACCACACCGGGAACCGATTCCTGCGGGCCTATTCATCCGGGCCACCGCCGGCGCCTCCGGGCGCCGGCGGTGTCGCTTCCGAGGGGCGTACCGGACGGCCTACCGGGCCGCCGGCAGGCGCACCGAGAAGGTCGTCCCTTCCCCCGGGACCGAGCGGACGGTCACCGCCCCGTCCATCGCCTCGGCCAGCGACGCCACGATGGCCAGCCCGAGGCCGGCGCCGGGGACACCCCGCCGGGCCGCGGAACCGCGGTAGAAGCGGTCGAAGAGGTGGGGCACGTCGTCGGGGGCGATCCCCGGTCCCGTGTCCGAAACCTCGAGCGCCACCCAGCCATTGTCCGGGCGGGCGGCCAGCGTCACCTCGACGCCGGGGCCACCGTGCTTCAAGGCGTTGCCCACGAGGTTGCTCACCACCTGGAGGAGGCGGTCGGAGTCGCCGAGGGCGACGGTCCCGGCGGGCGGGTCCTCCACCTTCACCTCGCCGTGCCCGAGCAGCATTCCCCGCAGCGCCGCCTCCCGGAGCACGAGGTCCACCTCCACTCGCTCCCGGGCGAGGGAAAGGCCCTCGTCGAGCCGGGCCAGCAGCAGCAGCTCCTCCACCACCGCCCCGATCCGGTCGAGCTCTTCGAGGGCGATGCGGATGGACCGGGCCGCCTCGGGATCGTCGAGATCGCCCACCAGTTCGAGATGGCCCCGAGCGACGGTCAGTGGGGTGCGCAGCTCGTGGGACGCGTCGGAGATGAAACGGCGCTGGGAGGCGATGGCCTCGTCGATGCGCAGCAGCAGCCGGTCGAAGGCGGCGGCGACCCGGCCCACCTCGTCGTCGGGCGTCTGCACGCTTACGGCGGCGGGCAACTCCCCGTTCGGCCGGATGGCGTCAATCTCCGCCGCCATGTCGGTCAAGGGACGCAGCGTGCGGCGCACCGACAGGAAGGCCAGGGCGACGGCGAACACCAACCCGGCTCCGCTGGCCCAGGCCACGGCCGAGAGCAGGTCGTCGACCGTCGCCTCCACCCCCCGGCGGGAGGCAGCCGCCACCAGGGTGCCCGCCGGGCGCTCCCCGAGCACCAGCGGGACGGTGAGCGCCCGCACGCCGCTGCCTTTCCCGTCCACGTCCCACCAGCGGGATTCGTCCGACCCCAGGAGGTCGCCGGCCCGGGGCACATCCGACAGGTCGAGCCCGCCGGTGGTGGCCAGGACCTCCCCCGCCTCCGTCCGCAGCGCCACCACCTCGTCCTCCGAGTTGGGCTGCACGGCCAGCCAGCGCCGGGCTTCGTCGGCCAGGCCGGCCACGGTGGTCACCCGGCTGGCGGGGCCTTCCCGGAACGACTTGGCCGTGGTCTCCAGTCGTCGGTCGAGCGCGTCGCTCAACGAGTCCCGCATCAGGCGGGCGGCGACGCCGGCCACCACCAGCACGGCGGCCACGACGAGCAGCGCGGCAATGGCCGTCAGGCGGGTGGGCAGGCTGAGCGCCCGGGGACGGCCCTCAGTCCGAGGCGTCGGGCCCTCCCCTACCGTCGGCGACGCCGGCATTGCGAGGCGCGGGCTCGCCCCCGGCCGGCGTCGTGGTCGTCGTGGTCGTGCTCG
>CAZCVW010000036.1:0-5432 GCA_964502185.1 uncultured Burkholderiales bacterium | reverse complement strand
GGTCGTGCTCGACGTTGTCGCCGTGGTGCTGGTGGAAGTGGAGCTCGTCGGCGTCGTGTTTTCCGCCGGGATGGTGGTCGTGGACGTGGACCCGGCCGGGCCAGTGGTGGTGGTCGTGGTGGTCGTCTCGGCCGGCGTCTCCGTCACCTGGCCGCCGACCTGCTCCACCCCACCGGACGGGCCCGGCGCGACCGGATCGCCGGACGGCGTTGTCGTCGTTGACGACGACGTTGCAATGGCGGGACTCCCTCGGCGCGGCGCCGGGGACGCAGGCGTGGACCCAGCCGGATTGGACCCAGCCGGATCGGCCCCCAGCGTGATCGCGGCCGGCGGGGAGGGATCCCGCCCGCCCGGACTGCCGGCCAGGATGCCGAGGAAGAACAGGACCGCTCCTACCAGGGCGGCGGCGGCCGCTTTCACGCCGGCGTGCAGGGCGCCGCTTTGGACGGCGCCGAAAAGCGGTAGCCCATACCTCGCACGGTGGAGATCCACGCCGGCCCGAGCTTGCGGCGCAGGGCGGCAACGTAGACCTCGACGACGTTGGACCCCGGGTCGAAGTTCAAGTCCCACACCATGCTGAGCAACTGCGAGCGGGACAGGACCTGACCGGTGTGGCGCACGAACGCGGCGAGGAGGGCGAGCTCCCGGGCCGACAGCGAGATCTCCTGGCCCGACAGCACGGCCCGGTGCGCCACCGGATCGACCGTGAGCGGGCCGGCTCTGAGAGCCCCGGCGTCCGTCTCCTTCGCCCGCACCCGGGCCCGCACGCGGGCGGCCAGCTCGTCGAGCGAGAACGGTTTGGTGAGGTAGTCGTCTGCCCCGGCGTCGAGCCCTTCGACCTTCGACCGGGTGTCGTCGAGCGCGGTCAGGGCGACCACGGGCAGCCGGGGTTTGTCCATCCGGATGTCTTCCAGCACCTCGAGGCCCGACCGGCCGGGCAGCATCAGGTCGAGCAGCACGACGTCCACTTCAAGCTTGCGGGCCAACTCGAGGCCGGTCTCCCCGTCCTCGGCCGACGTCACCACGAAGCCGCGCGAACCGAGCCCACGCTCCACGATCTCCCGGATCCGGGGATCGTCTTCGATCAGCAAGATGTGCACCACAGTCGTCGCGGGCGAGCCGCTCGGCGGCCCTGTACCCAGGATCTGCCAGTTCTATGCGCGAGCCTGCGCCTCGGCCGAGGACACACCGCATTCGCATTTCACATAGTCCGCGTGGAACCGAAAATTGATCCGTCCGGGCCATGGCGGACGGCGCCGCCTCGGCGCATGCTCGCGGAGCGCACCGCGCGGCGACATCCCCCACCCAGGAGGTCTTGCATGGCGATCACGTTCATCGTGGACATCCGGGTTGGTACCGGCCAGCAGTGTCCGGCGGACTTGGAATAGTTAGCTGCAGATCTCTTCATCGTGAGACGGTCGGTGCCGGGGGTTTTCCACCGGCACCGACCGCTCCCCCCGAACCCGTAAACGGCCGGCCCCAACGGCCCCACTCGGGATCGGCGATACTGGCGCCGTGAACGAGCGCAACGTGCTTGGTGGCGAGCTTGAGCCCTGTGGCACCGATCCGCTGACCGGGTTCTACCGGGACGGCTGCTGCAGCACCGGACCTGAGGACCGGGGCAGCCACACGATCTGCGCCGTGGTGACCTCGGAGTTCCTCGAGCACCAGCGCAGCATCGGCAACGACCTGAGCACGCCGATGCCCCAGTACCGGTTCCCCGGACTGGTGCCCGGCGACCGTTGGTGCGTCACGGCGGTCAACTGGCTGCGGGCCCACCGCGACGGCGTGGCCGCCCCGGTCGTGCTGGCCTCGACCCACGAACGGGCCCTCGACATCGTGCCCCTGGCCGCCCTCCAAGAGCACGCCGTGGACGTCCCCGCCGATCCGAGCACCCTCGAGAGCTGACCCGGAAGTCTCGTCGCCAAGCCAGATCAGCACAGCCCGATCAGGCGAGGTTAACGACGCCGAGGAGTTCGTCCTTCCAGTGCTCGACGGTGCCCTCGGGCATCACGAGCACACGGTCGGGACGCAGCCGGCTCACCAAGTCGGTGTCGTGGCTCACGAAGATGATCGTGCCGGGCCAACCGGCCAGGGCGTCGGCGACGGCGTCACGGGCGGCGGGATCGAGGTTGTTCGTCGGCTCGTCGAGCAGCACGATGTTGTGGCGCCCGGCGAAAAGCTGGGCGAGAGCCAGCTTCGTCTTCTCGCCCCCCGACAGCGTCGACGCGTCCTGGTGCACCTTGTCGCCGGTCAGGCCGAACATCCCGAGCAGCGAGCGCATCTCCCGCTCGCTCAGTTCTTCGGCCGCGGCCTCCGTCATGTGCTCGACCAGGGTGAGCCCGGCACTGATGCCCTCGTGTTCCTGGGCGTAGTACCCGACCGAGACCCCGCCGCTCCAGTTGACCGCACCGCCGCTCGGCTGGGTCACGCCGGCCAGGATCCGCAGCAGGCTCGTCTTGCCCGCCCCGTTGAGCCCCATGATCAGCACACGGTCGCCCCGGCCGACGCCGAAGGAGACGTTCTCGAAGACGGGGACGGCGGAGAAGGCCTTCGTCAGATGCTCGCATTCGACCACCGTGCGCGGCGCCGTCGGGGGTGCCGGGAGCCGGAGCTTGATGGCCTTCTTGGCCGTCGGGGTCTTGATCTTCTTCGCCTCGAGGCGGGCGATCCGCTTTTCCAGATCGTGGGCCATCGACGCCTTCGACGCCTTGGCGCCGAACCGGTCGACGATGTTCTGCATCCGGGCGATCTCCTTGGCCTGCCCGGCGGCCTCCTTGGCCTGGCGGATCTCGTCGGCCTCACGCTGGGTCACGTACTGCGAGTAGGTCCCCCGGTACTCGACCATGGTGCCGGTAGAGTTGTCGGCCCCCCGGTCCAGGTGGAGCACGCGGGTGATGGCCTCGTCGAGCAGGTCGAGGTCGTGGCTGATGACCACCAGGGCGCCCTGGTAGGAACGCAGGAAGTCGAGCATCCAGGCCTTGGCGTCCACGTCCAGGTGGTTGGTCGGCTCGTCGAGGAGCAACACGTCGGAGCCGGCGAAGAGGATGCGGAGCAACTCGACGCGCCGGCGCTGCCCGCCCGACAGGCCGGCCAGGGGCAGATCGAGGATGTCGTCCTTCACGCCCAGGCCGGCCGCCAGGCTGCGGGCCTCGCTCTCGGCGCTGTAGCCACCGGCGACCCGGAACTCCTCCTCCGTCTGGCTGAAGGCGGCGATGTTCCGCTCCGACGGGTCCTCCTCCATCGCCAGCAGCAGTTTCTCCATCCGGGCCATGGCCTCGGCCAGGCCCCGGCCGGACAGGACGTGGTTCAGGGTGGTGACGTCGTCGGACGCTTGATCGAGCCGGGGGTCCTGCGGCAGGTACCCGACCCCGCCCTTCAGCTGCACCAGGCCCTTGGCCGAACGCTGCGCGCCACCCAGCACCTTCAGCAGGCTGGTCTTGCCGGCACCGTTGCGGCCGACCAGCCCGACCTTCTCGCGGGCGCGGACGTTGAAGGAGACTCCCTGGACCAGCGTGACGCCGCCGACGGCGACGGACAGGTTCCGGACTTGCAGCATGAAGACACCAGGCCTTTGTGGAGATTTGTCGGTCGACCTGGCGTCCCCAGCGGTCAGGTCGGGCGCCCCGTTTCGACGGGTGCCCGTCCTCTAAGAATCACACACGGTCATTCGCCGGGAGCGAAAGAGCGCCCGCACGGTCCAGCCCAGTGTAAAGGCGCCGGTTGGGCCACCGTGACCAATTTGGCGAGGCGCTACTCGGCGGCGAACGCCCAGTAGACGCCGCCGAAGGTGCGCCGTCCATCGGTCCAGCTCTCCAGGGAGCAGCGCTCGAAGCCGGCCCGGGCGAAGGCGCCGAACCAGTGCTGCGGGAGCAGGAAGCCGGGCTGCGGGCGCTCCGGCGAGGTCGGCGCGTTCCACCAGCCGTCGAAGAGCGACAGGACGAGCGACACCGGCGAGGGCAGCTCGGCCGAGTAGTGCGAGCCTTCGCCCAGCACCAGGGCGCCGGCGGGGCGCAGGCGGGTCCGCAGCCAGCCGAGCGTGGCCGTCATGTCCCGGGCCACGTGGACGCAGTTGGTGGCGAAGATGTAGTCGAAGGTCCCGATCTCGTCGGCCGGGTGGTTGATGTCCACGATGGCCGTCTCGAGGGGCACGCCGGGCAGGTCGGCGGCGACGCGGTCGAGGAAGCTCTGGCGCAGGTCGGAGAGCACGAAGCGATTGGTGTCCTTGAGGTCGACGGCCATGCGCCGGGTCGTGCCCCCGGTCCCGGTGCCGAGCTCGAGGACGTCCTTTCCGGCCAGCTTGGGCCCGAGCGCCCGGGCCACGCCGTGGCCGTAGGAGGCGCACACGATGTCCTTGGCCTGGAAGGCCTCCCAGAGGCGGCCGCCACCGCGGGCGATCATCTCGTTGGCGCTGAGCGCCCCGGAGACGAACTCGTCGAGGTGCGTCTCCAGCAGCTCGAACCAGCCCATGGTGCCCTCGATCCCGGCCGGGGTCGCCGTCATTTCGGGGGACACCCCCGTACCCCTGGGCGACGAAGCGCTCTCCCGGAACTGGCCGCCGGCCACGATGCGGCGGGCCACGTCGACCAGGTAGGCCCGCTGCGGGTCGGCCGGTGTGAGCGTGGCGGCGCGGCGGGCGATCCGCAGGGCGACCGGCTCGATGTGGTCGTACAGGGCCGGCAGCAGCTCGTTCATGGTCGCCTCCTGGTCTTCTGCCGCTCAGTTCGCCGGCGTCTGTGGACGGCCCTCTCCGCCGCGCCTGCCTCCCGGGAGCTCTGTCCCGATTCAGCCTCCCCGGTTCCCGATTCCCGGCCCGCCGCGCTGATGCGCCGTAGCCTCGTGGCATCGGATCAGCGAGAGGACGCCGGACATGGGTGGGACCGACATAGGTGGGGTCATCGCGAACGTCGACATGGCGGCGGCCTGGGACGGCGATGAGGGCGCGCACTGGGCCGAGCACCAGGAACGGTTCGACCGCACGATCGAGCGGCATCACCGGCGGCTGCTGGAAGCGGCGGCGATCCGTCCGGCGGAGCACGTCCTCGACATCGGCTGCGGCAACGGCCAGACGACCCGCGACGCGGCCCGGGCCGCCGGCGACCAGGGCTTTGCCCTCGGGGTCGACCTGTCCGGTCCGATGCTGGCCCGGGCCCGCCAACTGGCCGAGGCGGAAGGGGTGCACAACGTGCGCTTCGAGCAGGCCGACGCCCAGGTCCACCCCTTCGAACCGGGCGCCTTCGACGTGGTCATCAGCCGGTTCGGCGTCATGTTCTTCGCCGACCCGGTGGCCGCCTTCACCAACATCGGCGTTGCGCTGCGCCCCGGCGGGCGCCTGGCCCTCATGGCGTGGCAGGGCCTGGAGCGCAACGAATGGATCATCGCCCTGCGGGGCGCGCTGGCCGCCGGGCGGGTGCTGCCCGAGCCGCCGCCCG
>CAZCVW010000035.1:0-15941 GCA_964502185.1 uncultured Burkholderiales bacterium | reverse complement strand
CACAGCAAGCGAAAGACGATCGCGGCAATGACTGTCGGCGGGAGCGCCCCTGCCCTCTCCGCCGGCGTCCGGCGTGGCGGCCGGCACCTCCGCCGGGGTCTCGGTGGCCGCCGGTGCGGCCGAGGACTCGGTCCGGGCGCCGGCCGCGGACTTCTCCGGGTCGTCGGCCTGCGTCCCGCAGGCGGCCGCCGTCATCACGGCCAGGGCTACGAACAGTCTCCTCAACATCGAAGCTTCCCCCTTGAACTTCAACTAACCGACGTAGGCGGACACGACCTCGGGATGGCTCTGCAGCTCGGAAGCCGTCCCGGACAACACGGTTTCGCCCTTCTCCAGCACGTAGGCGTAGCTGGCCGTTTCGAGGGCGAGGTCGACGTACTGCTCCACGAGGAGGATGGTGAGGCCCTCCTCGGCGCCCAGAGCGTGCAGGCGCTGGTACAGCTCCTCGATGAGGACGGGCGACAGGCCGAGCGACGGCTCGTCGACGATCAGGACCTTGGGGCGCCCGATGAGCGCGCGGGCCATCGCCACCATCTGCTGCTCCCCACCGGAGAGGCTGCCGGCGGCCTGCTTGCGGTGCTTCTGCAGGGCGGGGAAGAACTCGAGGACCCGGTCGCATTCGCGGCGCACGTCGCCCCGGGGCAGGTGGCGCCAGTAGGCACCGGCCGACAGGTTGTCGACCACCGTGAGGCCGGGGAACACCCGCCGCCCTTCGGGGACGTGGGAGATGCCGCGGCGGGCGATCTCCTCCGGGCGGCGCCCGTCGAGCCGCTCGCCTTCGAACCACACTTCGCCCCGCACCGGCCGGACGACCCCCGAGATGACCCGCAGGGTGGTGGTCTTGCCGGCGCCGTTGCGGCCGAGGAGGGCGACCGTGGTGCCCTCGGGCACGGCCAGCGAGAGGTTACGGACGGCCTCGACGGAGCCGTAGCTGGCGGTGATGTTGCGGAGCTCAAGCATGGGTGCGCTCCCGGTGGCCGAGGTACACGTCGATGACCCGGGGGTCGGACAGCACCTCGGCGGGCGGCCCGCTGGCGATCACGGCGCCCTGCTCCAGCACGTGCACGACGTCGGCGAAGCCCCGCACCACCCGCATGTCGTGCTCCACCACGAACACCGGGATGCCGAGGTCGTCGACCACGGTGGAGATGAGATCGCCGATCTCGAGCGTCTCGCCCGGGCCCATCCCCGCGGTCGGCTCGTCGAGGAGGAGCACCCGGGGGCCAGCGGCCAGCGCCCGGGCGATCTCCACCCGGCGCTCGGCGCCGTAGGGCAGGTCGGCGACGAGGGCGTCGGGCGGGGCGCCCACCTGCACGAAGTCGAGGGCCCGCTCGGTGGCCTCCCGGGTCGCCACCCGGGCGCGGCGAGCCGGGCTGAGGCCGAGCACCGTCGACGTGAGCCCGGCCGGGCGGCCCCGGCTGGCGCCGATGGCCACGTTCTCGAAGACGGTGAGCTGGGTCAGCACCTTCAGGTTCTGGAACGTCCGGATGACGCCCATGCGGGCGGCCCGCGACGGCGTCAGCCCGGGAACTTCGCAGCCGAAGACCCGCAAGGTCCCGGACGAGGGCTTCACGGCGCCGGTGAGGACGTTGAAGAAGGTGGTCTTCCCCGCCCCGTTGGGCCCGATGAGCGCGGTGACCATGCCCTCCCGGGCGGTGAGGCTGACGTCCCGGTTCGCCTCGAGGTCGCCGAAGCGGACAGTCACGCCGGCCGAGGCGAGCGCCTCGGCGCCGCCGGTGCGGACCAGGCGGGCCGGCGCATCGGTGACGACCGGCGTGGGCGCTTGGGTGCCGGGTTCAACTGTGCTGGTTTCCATTGGCCGCCGTGTCTCGGCCCCGGCCGGAGCCTGGTAGCGCGCCAGGCGGGGGCTGTCGCCACCCCGGCGCGGCAGGCGGCCGGTCCCGGTCATCCCAGTCCCGGTCATCCCAGCCCCGGTCATCCCAGCCGGCGGCGCCGGACGCGTCGTCATCGTCAGCTCCGCACCCGGGCGCGCCCGACGGTGAGGTCGTCGAGGCGGCGCTGGAGATCGTCGAACTCGCCGCCGAGGCCGAGCTCGAGAGCCCGGAGCCGCTCGAGCAGCTCGCCGACCTGCTCCTGGTCGACGGTGTGGTGGTGGGCGTTGTAGAGGGCGAGCCCGGTGAGGATCAGGGCGAGCCCGCCGACGCCGCCGCTCACGAAGTACGGCATCTGCTTCCACACTTCGTTGTTCTGGCTCACGCCCACGTAGCCGGTCACGATGAGGATGGCGCCGAGGGCGAGGAGCACGGCCGCCGCGACCTGCCGCCACGAGAGACGCCGGCCGGCGATGGTGATGGTCCAGGGCCCCGTTAACGTCTCGGCGTCTGCACCGACCTCGCTGTTCAAGTTGATCTCCTTCATGGTGGCTAGGGTCACGCCTTGACCTCGAAGCGCCGGCCGCGGCTCCCCAGGCCGAAGGCGAGCCCGGCGGCGATGACCGCGGTGATGGCGCTGTAGGCGACGAAGACCCGCGACGACACGTCGTCGAGTTCCCGGGGCAGGGCGGCGAGCTGCACGTCAACGGTCTCGGGTGCCGCTCGGGTGGCCGGAGCGGCCGCGGCGGTGTCCTCCGCGAATGCACTCGTTGGGAATCCGCTCCCCGGGTCGAAGCTCGTGAACCCGCCGTCGGCCAGCACGCCGTCAACCGGCGGGAACCGCGACTCGCCAGTCACGGAGGAGGCGCCAGTCGCGGAGGAGGCCGCGGTCGGGGCGGACCCGTCGTCGGCGAGCGGGACGGGATCCTCGCCCACCGGGATCTCGAAGGGCACGTCGTCCTCCGCCCGCACCGCGCCGGCCCGGGCCAGCGCCCGGCCGAAGATCATCTCGAACTTGCCGTCGCCGTTGGGGCTGAGCAGCTGGACCCGGAAGCCCGCCGACCGGGCCTCGACCAGGCCGGTGGCGGTGTCGTGGTTCACCGTCGGGGCCGGCAGCGGTTCGATCGTCATGCCTTCGGCGGCCATGGCGTCGAGGATCGGCTTGCTGACCGCCTCCGGCGCCTGGCCGAGCGGCTGTCCCTGCACGACGATGCCTTCGGGCCCGATCGTCACCGGCACCCCGCCGATGGTGACGTTCTGCATCTCGGTGCGGGCCACGCCGGTGGCCGACGCGTCGTCGCCGGCGTGGACCGCCTCGGCGAAGGCCTCGACGCTGCCGATCTTGAGCGCCTCGCCCACCGAGATGCCCTGGGCCACCGAGCGCGTGAGGCTGTGCACGGCGCCGCCCTCGATCTGCGTCTCCGACGTGGAGTGGTTGTAGCCGATGCGGAACGCCCCCTCGGCGAAGAGCCCGCCGGCCTCCGTCGTGCCGAAGGCGCGGGTCTGCTCGGGGTCGACCTCGTCGCCGCTGGCCTCGGCGTGAGCACCGAAGGCGCCGCCTCCGCCCGGGCCGCTTTCGGGCGCCTTGGGCACCGTCAGCTCCTTGGCGGGCATGCCGCAGTCGACGCTGGGCTCACCGGGGTAGTTGGCGTAGCACTGCCCGGCGTAGTCGATCGGGATGCCGACGCCCCGCAGGTTCTGGGCCAGCGGCACGCCCCAGGTGGCGGCGTAGCCCTGGGCCCGGGGCTGCGAGTTGATCTCGGCGTGCGTCGCCCCGATGAGCTGATCCGCCGGGAGGGCGAACACCGAGTTCGCCCGGGGCTGGATGTAGATGCTCTGCGAGGCGGCGAGCCCGTCGAAGATCGTCAGCTTGGATTCCGCGGCGCCCACCGTGGGCAGCCAGCCGATGGTGGCGGTTCCGGCGGCCAGTACGAGCCCCAGGTGCATCCAACCCGTGTTTCTCCAACGAATGCGGTCGTTCATCGTGTTCCCCCCTCGTCGAGAACGAGTTCCGGTACCGGGCGGTGCCCGTTGCCGGCGAACGCACGGCGCAGGCGCGCCGTCGAGTTCTGGCCGGACAGGCGCAGCGGGACGATGTCCCGGGCGACGGTCCGGCGGTGGCGGTTCGAAGACGCAGTCGCCCCCGGGCGGAGCAGGAAGCTCCCCAGCCCTTCGGGTCGGGCGAGGAGGACGAGGACGACCATGGCGCCGCCCAGGATCTGGGGCAGGGCGCTGGCCGAGGTCTGGGAGCCCTTGAGCACCTGGGGGCCGGCCACGAAGAGGAGCGGGCCGATGAACGGGCCGATGAGGCTCTGCATGCCACCCACCACGGTGAAGACGAGGACGTTGAGCGACATCGGCACGCCGACGGCGAAGGGGGGGACCACGCTGATGAGCAGACCGAAGCCCACCCCGGCGAGAGCGGCGATGCCTCCGGCGATGGAGAAGCTCCACAGCCGCGCGGCGCGGACCGGCACGGCGAAGTGGGCGGCCATGTCCGGCGCGTCCCGGGTGGCGAGGAAGGAGAGACCCCACGGACTGCGCTTCAACCGCAGGAGCAGCAGGGTGACGGCGGCCACGCTGGCGCACATGCCGGCGAAGAGCTTGCGGTCGGAGGCGAGAAAGTCGGGGACGGGCATGAATTCGGAGGCGCCCAACCCCTTGCTGAACAGCCATTCCGCCGCCACCAGCGACAGCGCCAGGGTGACGATGGCCACCTGCGTGGACGACAGGCGCAGCGACAGCAGGCCGAAGAGCAGGCCGGCGCCGAAGCCGACGGCGAGGGTGATCACCAGGGCCGGGACGAACTCGACCCCGTGGTCGTTGCGCAGGGACAGCATGGTGAACACGCCGACGCCGACCAGGGCGCCCTGGCCCAGGCTGAGCTGGCCCGTCCAGCCGCCGGAGACCACGACGGAGAGGCCGACGAGCACGTAGAAGAGGACGAGCGAGGCGGTGTAGGCCCAGAAGTTGAACCGGAGGGCCCACAGGAGCAGCATCCCCCAGCCCAGAGCGAGGACGGCCCGGGCCGGCACGTAACCCGAAAAGCCCCGGGCGCCCCGTCCGCCGACGATGGAGTGGCCCAGCAGCTCCTTCGGCCAGCGGCGCCGGAGCAGGAGCAGGCCGGCGATGGCCACGAAGATGGCCAGCGCCCACACGCCGGGCTGCTCGGACACGGCGATGGCGGCGTTCTGGGCGACGCCGAGGGCGAGGCCGCCGAGGAAGGCGCCGGCCAGGCCGGTCAACCCGCCGAAGAGGGCGGCGCCGATGCCGGTCACCAGGTAGATGCTGAACGAGTCGATGGTGAAGAGCGCCAGCGGGGCGATGAGCACACCGGCCACCGCCGCCATGAACGCCCCGATGGTCCAGTTGACCGACGAGACGCTCCGGGTGGGGATACCGATCAGCGCCGCCACCTCGCGGTCCTGGGCGCAGGAACGGGTGGCGAGACCGAGGCGGGTGAAGCGGAGGAAGACCTGTAAGCCGGCCATGAGGGCGATGGCCGCCACCAGGATGGCGATCTGCTGGGCGCTAGCCACTGTTCCGCCGATCGAGACCCCACCGGTGAACAGCAGCGGCGCCACCCTCGGGTCGAACCCGAAGACCTGCAGCGTCACGCCCTGCATGAGGACGTAGAGGCCGAGGGTGGTGATCACCTTGGTGGTGAAGGCGGCCGAGACCAGCCGCCGCAGCACCAGCGCCTCGGCCATGGTGCCGAGCAGGGTGACCACGACGATCGACCCGGCCGCGGCGGCACCCACCGACCATCCCTGGTCGGTGGTGAGCCAGGCGTAGGTGTAGGCCGCGATCATGGCGAAGCCGGCGTGGGCGAAGTTGAGCACCCCGGTGACGGCGAAGATCTGGCTGATCCCCACCGCCAGCAGGGCGGCCACGCCGCCCACGGCGATGCCATTGATGAAGGCCTCGACTGTCATTCCAGGAAACCAGCCATCAGAAGAACATGCTCAGGTTCTTGGCGGACAGCGTCGACTGGTCGAGGATCACCTTGCGCCGGGCGATCTGCCATCCGACACCGTCGTCGACCCGCCGGAGGATGTCCTCCCGGGCACCGACGAAGAACTCGACGTCGTGTTCGAGCCGGGTGCGGTAGAGCAGGAAGTTGGCGTGGACCTCGAACTCGTCGGCGGTCTCGGTGGGCTTGACCCGGATGTTGGTGAAGAGGTGGCGCACCCGCGAGGGCGGGTCCTCGGCCCAGGCCATGCCGGTATCCAGGCGGACGATGCGCCGGGAGAGGGAGTCCTTGTTGTCGTCGAAGAAGGCCATCTCGTTCGGCGCCGACTCTTCCCGGTGCATCTCCCGGCGGAGCCGGTTGTACCGGGTCGGCATCCAGTAGTGGATGTCGTCGGTGAAGAGATCCAGCCAGTCGTGGTACTCACGGCTGTCGAGCAGGTCGGCCTCGTAGTAGACGAACTGCTCGATCTCGTGCTGGAGCTCGACGTCGACCCGGGGGACGGTCGGGCGGGCGCTGATGTCGAGCGTCATCGGTTCACCTCCGCGGACTTGGGCCGGGCGGCCATCCGGGCTTCCTTGGCCGCCTCGATCTCCGACCAACTCTCGTACTGCATGAGGTCGGCCCACCGCTGGTACATGCCCCGCGCCGCCGTCTCCGCGTAACAGGTGTTGGTCTTGCCCGGGAAGGTGGGGTCGGCGTAGCGCTCGTGGCCCATGCCCATCTGCACGTTGAGCGGGAACTTGCGGGTCATGCGGCCCCGCAGGACCTTCTGGATCTCCAGCCAGTTCTCGCCGTCGTCCTGCTCGAAGACGCCGCCCGGGCTGAAGGTGCGGATCATGCTGATGCGCCAGGCGTCCTTGATCTCGTCGGGAGCGTCCTTCGGCACGGCCACCCAGGCCCAGACCTCCATCTTGTCGGGGCCCTTCGGCTGCCACACCCGCATCGTCTGGAAGCCGGGGAGCATGGAGAAGCTGGGGAAGATGTTGAAGTGGGACGCCCGGAAGCCCTCGGCCCGGGGGCCGCCGAGGCGGCGCGTGGCTTCTTCGAGCGTCGTCTCCGTCCAGTACTTGGCCACCTCTGCGCCGACGACGAAGTCCATGACCGGGCCTTCGGTGAAGAACCCGCATCCGTGGCCGGACTCGGAGGAGAACTGGACTCCGTCGGTCGGCATGGCCGCGAGGCCGGGGAAGTCGTCCGGCATCATGGCGATGAAGGCGGAGCCGTGGCTGATCTCGGCGTGTTGCATGTCGGTGGTGAACTGCTCGGCGGCGAACTTCCAGTTGCAGTCCAAGACCCACTTGTGCATGCCACCGACGATCTCCAGGCCCGAGTCGAAGCGGTCGACGAACACGTCCAGGTACCAGGCCATGTCGCCGAGGTAGTCGGTGAACGACGGGGCCGTCGGGTCCCAGTTCCCGAAGATGAAACCCTTGTAGTTCTCGATCTGGGTGACCTTGACGCAGCCCCACTCCGACTTGTCGAGCGCGCCGTGCCAGGCGTCGTCCTCGTGGGTGACGTTGATGAGGTTGCCCGCCGTGTCGTAGGCCCAGCCGTGGTAGGTGCAGGTGAAGACCTTCTGGTTGCCGGCGTCGGCCCGGCAGATGCGCATGCCCCGGTGCCGGCACTGGTTGAGGAAGGCGCTGACCGAGCCGTCGCGCTGGCGGACGACCAGGATCGGGTCCTCGCCCATGTAGGTCGAGAAGAAGTCGCCGGGCTTGGGGATCATCGAGTCGTGGGCCAGGAACAGCCACGAGCGGCCGAAGACCCGCTCCAGCTCCAGCTGGTAGACCTCCTCGTCGCAGTAGATCAGAGGGCTGACGGTGCCCTTCTCGCTGTCGACGAGCTTGCTGATGTCGATCATGCGCCGTTCCCCCCCGGGGTGACTCGAACGAGACCGGCGAGCTCGGCACCGACCTCGAGGATCATGTCTTCCTGGCCGCCGACGGCCTTGCGCCGGCCGACCTCCAGCAGGATCTCCTTCTCCGACACACCGAACCGCTGCGCCGCCCGCTCGGCGTGGAGCAGGAACGACCCGTACACGCCGCAGTAGCCCAGCAGCAGGGCGGAGCGGCTGATGAAGGGAACGCGGTCGAGGATGGGCCGGACGGCCTCTTCAGCGGCGTCCATCGCCGCGAACGTGTCTATGCCCGTCTCGATGCCCTCCCGGTCGCAGGCGGCGGCCAGCACTTCGGTCGGTGTGTTACCCGCCCCCGCCCCCATGCCGCAGGTCGAGCCGTCGATCCACGTGGCCCCAGCCCGCACGGCCACGATCGAGTTTGCCACGCCGAGGGCCAGATTCATATGGCCGTGGAAGCCCGCCTCGACCTCGGGAACCGCTTCCCGGATCGCCTCGACCCGCCTGACCACCTCGGTGGGGGTGAGGGCCCCGGCGGAGTCGGTGACGTAGACGACCTCGGCGCCGGCGTCGGCCATGATCCGGGCCTGCTCCGCCATCCCCTCGGGGCTGTTGAGGTGGGCCATCATCAGGAAGCCGACGGCGGTCATGCCGAGGTCGCGGGCGAGGCCGAGATGCTGGGGCGCGATGTCGGCCTCGGTGCAGTGGGTGGCCACCCGGACGAGCGAGGCGCCGAGGTCACGGGCCTTGCGCAGGTCGTCCTTGGTGCCGATGCCGGGCAGCAGCAACACGGCCAGGCGGCTCGTCGTCATCACCTCGACGGCGGCAGCGATGAGCTCGTGCTCATCGACCAGGGACGGCCCGTAGTTGAAGGAGGAGCCGCCGAGGCCGTCGCCGTGGCTGACCTCGATGTAGGGCACGTTGGCCCGGTCCAGGGCGGCGACGACGGACTTGACCTGCTCGACCGTGATCCGGTGGCGCTTGGCGTGGCTGCCGTCCCGCAGGGTGGAGTCGACGACGGTGATCCGCATGGCTATGCCACCCCTTCGAGGAGAGCACTGCGGGCCAGCTGCTCGCCCACCCGGGCGGCGGCCGCCGTCATGATGTCGAGGTTGCCGGCGTAGGTCGGCAGGTAGTCGCCCGCCCCGGTGACCTCCAGGAACACCGCCACTCGGCCCTCGTCGAAGACGGCGTCGGTGGTGACGCGATAGCCGGGGACGTAGGCGGCGACCTGGGCCACCATCCGCTCGATGGACGCGCTCACCGCCGCGGGGTCGGCTTCCTCGGTCAACGCGCAGTACACGGTGTTGCGCATGAGCACGGGCGGGTCGGCCGGGTTGAGCACGATGATCGCCTTGCCCCGTTCGGCTCCGCCGATCTCCTCCAGGCCCTTGGCGGTCGCCTGGGTGAACTCGTCGATGTTCTGGCGGGTACCCGGCCCGGCCGAGAGGCTCGCCACCGTCGAGACGATCTCGGCGTAGGGGACACGCGTCACCCGGGCGACGGCGTGGACGATCGGGATCGTGGCCTGGCCGCCGCAGGTGATCAGGTTGATGTCGGGGGCGCCGAGATGGTCCGCGAGGTTGACCACCGGCACCACCGCCGGCCCCAGCTTGGCCGGCGTGAGGTCGATCGAGCGGAGGCCCGCTTCGGCCAGCCGGGGGGCGATCGCCCGGTGGGCGGAGGCCGAGGTGGCGTCGAAGACGATGGTGCCAGCCAGGATCGTGCCCGCGGTGGTTTGGCGCAGGATCCAGTCCACCCCCTCGGCCGACGACTCGATGCCGGCCGCCCGGGCCCGGGCCAGCCCGTCGGAGGCGGCGTCGATGCCCACCACCGCGACGAGCTCGAGGACGTCGGACCGGAGCAGCTTGGCCATCAGGTCGGTGCCTATGTTCCCCGAGCCGAGGATCACGCAGGGGAGCTTGGTGGTCCCGCTCGGGCTGTCGGTGAGGTTCAGGTCGATCTCGGACACGTCTTCCAGTGTCCGTTTGGAAACGGTCGGCGACCAGCTACCCGTTCCGGCAGCCGGAATGGTCATGGCCTGAATACCCCGATACGCGACAAGGCGCCACTGACCGGAGTCAGCGGCGCCTTGTGGAAATCGGTGAGCTCAGTACTCGAGTCCGAGATCGCCCTCGATTGTGGGCAGCAGGTCCATGGCCTTTCCGAGGCTGAACATTTTCTCCATATTTCCCTCGGCCGTCATACGGCCGCTGGCCACGCACTGCGGGCCGTTCATCGTCCCCTTGGAGAGCTCGATCATCGTCGGGTACTCGAGGTTGAGATTCACGTCGGGATTCTCGGTCACGCCGGTGGTGACCGTGACCTCGCCGTCGTTGTAGTTCATCGTGAAGCCCGGCGCTTCCGGACTGCCGGCGACGTTGATCTGGAACACCGCCTGCTGGCCCTTGATCGCCTTCTTGAACTTCGGGTTGGCGTTGCAGGCCTCCGTCACGGTCTTGGCCCACTCGTCGGTCAGGAACTTCACACCCATGGCGCGATCCTTTCTATACAACCTCTTCGAGAGCGCCGGGCGGCGCGGTGGCGACCATCTTGTGGCCCCACATGCTGACCCGGTCGTACTGCGTCACCGTCCAGTTCTCATCCACCTCGATGGCGCCCCAGCCGTACTCGATGTCGAAGCCCGATGGGCTGCGCACGTAGAAGGACACCATCTGGTCGTTGGGGTGCCGCCCGAGCGTCATCGACAGCGGGATGTTCCGCTTCTGCACGATGTCGTAGGCCATTCCCACGTCGTCGAGGGACCGCAGCTGGACCATGATGTGGTGCAAGCCACGGACCCTCGGAATCTCGGTAATGGCCAGGGTGTGGTGCCTCGGGTTGCAGTGGAAGAAATGGGCGTCGATGAAGGCGTAGATCTCGTCGCTCTTCTTGAAGCCCAGGGTCTTGTAGAACTTGGTGGAGGCGGCGAGGTCGGGGACGACACACACGACGTGGCCGAGACCCTGCTCGCCGGTCAGGAAGCCGCCGATCGGCCGGCCCGGGCGGAACTCGCCGAGGATGCTGAGCTGCCCGTAGTACAGCTCGTGGCGGGCGCCCCCCGGGTCGAGCAGGTGCACCATGCGGCGCACCTGGCGCTCTTCGCACTCCTCTTCGGTGCCCTCGGTCACGGTGATACCGGCCCGGCCCAGCTCGTCGACGGCTTCGTCCAGGTCGTCGTCGCTGCCGAGCTCCCAGCCCAGGTAGGCGAGGCGATCCTTCTGTCCCGGGTGGATGGCGAGGCGGTGGTGGCGGTCGTCCATCCGCAGATAGACGCTGCCCGGCCGCTCCCCCTCGACCAGCTCCATCCCGAGGACCTCGGGCCCGAATTCCTCCCACTGCTTGGCTTCGGGTGATTCCGCCCCCACGTAGCCCAGCGCCTTGACCTTCATCGACGTCCTCCTTTTGCGGCCAGCCCGGCCACGGTAACTCCGGTCCCGGTCCGAAATCCCGGGCGCGTTCCGCCCGGTGGAATGACGAAGCTCCTACGGCGTGGTGAGGAAGTCGGCGACGAGGCGGTTGAACTCGACGGTGTGCTCGGCCTGGGCCCAGTGGCCGCAGCGGGGGAACACGTGCAACCGGGCGTCGGGCATGTACCTCATCATGAAGAACGCACCGTCGAGGGGCAGCACCCGGTCGTCCCGGCCCCAGGTGAGCAGAGTCCGGTGCTCGATCTTGTGCACCTCACGCCACAGCTCTTCGGCCACCAGCACCCGCTCGCCCGCCTGGAAGGCCTTGAGCACCGCCTGGGCGTAGGCCATGGCGTCGGGGTCGATGGCCGCCTGGTAGCGCTCCTCGAGCACCTCGGGGTCGACCTGGGCGGGGGCGAACATCATGACGTTGATGAGTTCCTGCATCCGCTCCTTGGAGGGACCGGGCGGGGCGTAGAAGGACATCAGGTTCTTGATGCCCTCGGAGGGCCACGGGCTGGTGAGCGGAAGCGTGCCGCCGGCCGGTCCCATGACGATGAGGCGCTCGGCCCGCTCCGGGTAGTCGAGGGCGAACTTGAGGGTGGTGCCGCCGCCCAGCGAGTTGCCGACGAAGCTGGCCTTCTCGATGCCGACCTCGTCCATCAGGTCACGGACGGCCCGGGCGTAGTAGGCCCACATGCCACCCGGCACGATGTGCTTATCCGAACGGCCGTAGCCGGGCTGGTCCACCAGCAGCACCCGGAAGGACTCGGCCAGGGGAGCGAGGTTCTGCTTCCAGTTGCTCCAGGCCGAGGCGCCCGGACCCCCGCCGTGCAGGAGGATGAGCGGCGCACCCGTGCCCGCCTCGTGGTAGTGGAGCGTGAGGTCGCCCGCCTTGGCGAAGCGGGACGTCGCCTCGTAGCTCAGGGCTTCGGTGGTCGTCATCGGTCCTCCGTGTGGGTTTAGGTGAACTGCACAGCGGCGCTGCCGAGCCGGTCGAACTCGGCGCGCACGGCGTCGCCGGCGGCGACGGGTACGGATTTGTCGAGCGCTCCGGAGAGCACGATGTCGCCCGCCTCCAAGCGCTGGCCGAACTGGGCCAGGGCGTTGGCCAGCCAGGCCACGCAGGCCGCCGGGTGGCCGAGGGCGGCGGCGCCGCAGCTCCACGACGTCAGCTGCCCGTTGATCTCCATGACCCCGCCGACGAGGCGCAGGTCGAGGTCCCGGACCGGGGTCAGCCGGGAGGGGAGGACGAACCGGCCGCTCGAGGCGTTGTCGGCCACGGTGTCGACGAGCCCGATCTTCCAGTCGGCGATGCGGCTGTCGATGATCTCGAGGCTCGGGAAGACGGCGTCGGTGGCGGCCAGGACCTGGGCGATGGACACCCCCGGGCCTTCCAGCGGGCGGCTGAGCAGGAAGGCGATCTCCAGCTCGATGCGGGGCTGGACGAGCTCGGCGACGGCCACCGACCCGCCGTTGTCCACGGCCATGGAGGCGAGGAGGGCCCCGTAGTCGGGCTGGTCGACGCCCAGCTGGGTCTGCATGGCCTTGCTGGTCAGGCCGATCTTGCGGCCGACGACCCGGTCGCCGGCGCCCAGCTTGAGGGCGATGTTGGTCTGCTGGATGGCGTAGGCGTCGGCCAGCTCGAGGCCCGCGGCGCCAACAGCCCGCCCGGCCAAGGGCGCGACCGGCTCCCGGGACTCCTCGGCGGCGCGCAGCTCCTTCGCCAGCGACTGGATCAGTTCGGCGTCCGCCATGGTCCTGCCCCCCGAGCAGCGTTCCGTTGAGCGGAACGGTCTAAGTGAACGTTCGATCACGACCGTGGGTATCATCAGCGGTGCGGGGCCATTCTGCGGGCAGGGGGGAAAACTTGCCAACGACTCGTTCCTCTGAACGGAACGCGGCTGGGCCGAAGTCCGATACCACGACCGCGGCCGGCAAGATGCTGGCGATTCTCGACGCCTTCGGGCCCGAACAGCCCGACTTCAGCCTGGCGGAGTTGGCCGTGCGGTCGGGATTGCCCAAGTCGACGTCGCACCGCATCCTCGCCCTCCTGGAGGCGTGGCGGGGGGTTGAGCGGAGCGCGTCGGGCCGGTACCGGCTCGGGATCAAGCTCTTCGAGCTGGGCGGCCTCGTCCAGGACCGCCTGCGTCTGCGCGAGGTGGCGCTGCCCTACATGGAGGACCTGCTGGCCACCACCCGCGAGATGGTCCACCTGGCCAAGCTGGACGGGGGCGACGTCCTCTACATCGAGCGGCTGGTGAGCCACCGCAGCGTGCGTACCCCGTCGCGGGTGGCCGGGCGGGTTCCGGCGGCCTGCACCGGCGTCGGCAAGGCGATCCTCGCCTTCAGCCCGGCCGAGGTGGTCAAGTCGGTGATCGCCGCCGGCCTGCCGGCCATGACCCCCTACAGCATCACCAACCCGGTGATGTTCTTAGAGACGCTGGAGCGCGTCCGGCGGACCGGCGTCTCGTTCGACCGGGAGGAAGCGGGCATGGGCCTCGCCTGCGTGGCCGCGCCGATCTTCAGCCACAGCGGTTCGGTGGTGGCGGCCATGTCGGTCTCGGGGCCGGTGGGGCGCATCTCGCCCGAGGGTCTGGTGCCGGCCATCCGGGCTGCCACCCTGGCCGTCAGCCGCCACCTCGGCTACCAGCCGCCGCCCTCTACAGGTCGTTCCCTCCAGCCGGCTGAGTGAGGCCCCGCACGCCGATGCCCCCGTCACCCCGCAGGATCGAGCCGGTCACCGTCTTGGAGTTCTCCCGGGAGGCGAGGAGCACGTACATCCCGGCGTAGTCCTCGGCGACCGGCATGAACTGCAGCGGCGTGGCCGCCTCCACGAGCTTGTCGATGCCGGGAACGCCGCTGATGGACACCCGGTCGAACCCGAGGCACTTCGGGCCGCGCAGGTCGCTGGCCAGGCCGCCGGGAGCGACCCCGTTCACGCGCACTTTCGGGGCGAACTCGTACGCCAGCTGGGTGATGAGCCCCCGGATGGCGTGCTTGGACGAGGTGTACAGGGCGCCACCGCCGGCCGGATCGAAGGCGGCGTTGGAGAGCGTGTAGATCACGCTGCCCCTGGTCTTCACCAGCTCGGGAAGCGCCGCCTTCGTGCCGAGCAGGTAGCCCTTCACGTTCACACCGAAGACCTCGTCGAACACTTCTCCCACCATGTCGATGGGCAGGTGGGCGAGGGGGATGAAGTAGTCCCAGATCCCGGCGTTGCCGACGAAGGTGTCGAGGTGGCCGAAGGCCTTGACGGCCGCCTCCACCGCCTTCTTGTTGGCCGACGGGCTGGTCACGTCGCCCTTCACGGTCACGAGCGTCTTGCGGTCGTAATTGGCGCGGAGCTTCTCGTTCTTCTCCGCCGAACGGTCGAGCACGGCGACCCGGGCTCCTTCGGCGATGAAGCGGTCGACGACGGCCCGGCCGATCCCCGAACCGCCACCCGTCACCAGCGCCACGTTGCCTTCGAGCCAGCCCATCGTTGTCGTCCTCTCGATCAGTCAGGCGTTTGGGCATTCACAGGGGACTGTGACCCCACGAGCTGATGGCCGACAGCTCGTGCGGCTCCCAGCTGGCGTCGTCCACGAGACGGCCGCCGAATCCGTACTCCAACTCGAACCCCGACGGGGTGCGGGCGTAGAAGGAGATCACGCGGTCATTGGTGTGCCGCCCGAGGGTGCGGGCCACGGCGATGCCCTCGGTCTGGACGAGGTCGTAGCCCCGGCCCACGTCGTCGATGTCGTCGAGCTCCACCATGAAGTGGTGGAGGGCGGTCACCCCGACCTCCATCAGCGCCAGGCTGTGGTGGCGCGCGTTCGTGTGCAGGAACGTCGCCTTGAACGGCGCCAGCAGGTAGTCCGACAGCCGGAACCCGAGGACCTCCGTGTAGAAGCGGACGGCCAGCTCGAGCTCGGGGACCATCAGCACGATGTGGCCCAGGCCGAGCGGGCCGGTCTTGAAGCCGGCGATGTCACGGCCCGGGGTGAACAGCCCGTCGCCGTCGTCCTGGCCGTGGAACATCTCGACCCGGTGGCCGGCCGGATCCCGGAAGCTGATGAGCCCGGCCACGCGCCGGGTCTCGATCTCCTCCTTCGTCCCCGGCGCCACCGCCACCCCGGCCGCGTCGAGCTCCGCGCCGGCGGCGTCGAGGGCGGCGGCGTCGGCCAGTTCCCAGCCGTAGCAGGAGCCGCCCTCAACCTCGCCGGCATCGACGGCGATGCGGTGGTGCCGGTCGTCCATGCGGAGGTTGAGCGTGCCGTTGGACTCCCCGTTGACGGCCTGCATGCCGAGGACGTCGCAGGCGAACCCCGCCCAGCGTGACGGGTCCTCCGACGTGACCCGCACGTAGCCGAGTGACTGAACGTCCATGGATCCTCCGCAGGGCCGCCGACAGCGTGTGGTGCGACCATTGAGGATGGGCGGCCCTTACCGGTCAACGCCGCCGTTCCGCTGAGTAGAACCCGGGCGGCGCCGGCCCCGGAAAGCCTCAGGCCATCACCGGAGTAGGATCGTCCGACGAATGGCTCGGTCCTCGATTGACTGAGCTCGGGTGCGCGTTGGACCCAGACCCCGTTGGGCGCCTCCCCCTTGTGGACGAGGGAGCCGCTGATGGTCGCTGGCGATGTGGGATTCGGGGGCGGCACGACCACAGTCTGTCGCTGGTGGCGCTGAGCCTTGGCCGGCGACCGGCTCTTGCGCATCGAGGCCCACCTGTCCTCCGGGGGCGCTACCGAACCGGAGGCGGCCCGCTTGTGCGAGGTCTGCGCCGCCGCCTCCCTCATGAGCGGCGCCGGCATCATGCTCATGTCCGGGCATGTGCAGGGTTCGGTGTGCTCCAGCAACGAGGTGAGCGCTCTGATCGAGGAGTT
>CAZCVW010000034.1:0-16124 GCA_964502185.1 uncultured Burkholderiales bacterium | reverse complement strand
CCGAGGAGCACCACCAGCGCGAAGGCGGTGGCGAAGCGGCGCTGCCAGACGTTCCAACGGGGATGGACCCACCCGAGGCTGCGGAACAAGCTCCAGGCGCCGTGGTACAGGTGGAACGCCAAAGCCAGGTTGGCGACGACGTAGAACGCGGCGACCGCCGGGCGGCTGAAACTCTCGTAGAGGTTGTGGTACGGGTCGCCCCGGACGAAATCCGGGTTGGCCGGGCCCCACGTCAGGTCGGCCAGGTGGAAGATCACGAAGAGCAGGATGATGACGCCCGTCCAGCGCATCGTCCGGCCCGCGAAGTCGGCGACGACGTAGTCGCGCGACGTCTTGTAGGCCTCCGGCCGAGCCCGCTGGTTCATGCGGGTGAGCCCGTAGGCGGCGTGGATGTGGAGCACGAAGGCGCCGAGGAGGCCGATCCGCATACCCCAGAGCGCCACCGTTCGGGGGAAGACCGGCTCGGCCAGCTCCCGCAGCCACTCTGCATAGTGGTTCAGTTCCTCTGACCCCAGGTAGACCTTGAGGTTGCCGAGCATGTGGGCCAGCACATAGCCCATGAGCATGATGCCGGTGAGGGCCATGACCCACTTCTTGCCGACCGCCGACTGGTAGAGGTCGAACGGCCAGGGCAGGCGTCCTCGGCGACGGGGCTGAACGCTCCGCAGCGGGGCAGAGCTCTGGTCTTGCTTGGTCAGTTCCATCAACAGCAATCCTGCCCCGCACCTGCTCCGGGATCGGAATCGAGGACAGCCTGACGCCGTTAGGACTCGGAGAGGTAGGGGACGAGGAGGGCGATCTCCTCGTTGGCGTTCCTCGGAATGACGTACGCCTCTTCGGAGCGGATCTGGTCCCAGTTGTCGCGGACGTCTTCGACGGTCAGGTCCCGCTTGAAGTAGCCCGGACCTTCGGCGATGAAGATCCTCGACACCCGGCCGCCGGCCACGCTGAAGAGCTCGCCCGATACCGGGCAGTCTTCGGAGACGAGGTAGGCCACCACCGGCGACACCTTCTCCGGCTGGAGCTTGTCGACCAGCGGGCCGAGCAACTGCTCGGTCATCCGGGTCTTGGCCACCGGCGCGATGGCGTTGGCCTTGATGTTGTACCTGCCGCCCTCCTGGGCCAGCACCCGGGTGAAACCGACCAGGCCCATCTTGGCGGCGCCGTAGTTGGCCTGACCGAAGTTGCCGAAGATACCCGCCGCCGAGGCCGTGCTCACGATCCGCCCGTAGGACTGGTCGCGGAGGTGCGGCCACGCCGCCCGGGTCACGCAGTAGGCGCCCCGCAGGTGGACCTCGATGACCGGGTCCCAAAGGTCCGTCTCCATGTTGACGAAGCTCTTGTCCCGCAGGATGCCGGCGTTGTTGATGACGATTTCGATCCGCCCGAAGGCGTCGAGGGCGGCCTTCACCATGGCCTCCCCACCCTCCGGGGTGGTCACGCTGTTCGTGTCGGCGATAGCCACGCCGCCGGCGGCCGTGATCTCGTCCACCACCGTCTGAGCCGGGCCGCCGGAGGCGCCCGTGCCGTCGACCGCACCACCAAGGTCGTTAACGACCACCTGAGCGCCCCGGGAGGCGAGCAGCAGGGCGTGCTGACGGCCGAGGCCGCCGCCCGCTCCGGTGATGATCGCGACCCTGCCCTCGAAGCCGACCTCGGCCATGCGTCTGTCCTCCTGAACGCGCGTGCTGACCCTGATGGTCCAGCCGGGATGAATTCCACCTTAGAGGCCCCCGACCGGGGGGTAACAATCGACAGGGGAGCCAAGTAGCGTGGAAGAGCAGATGGGCATCTCCGGTCGGAGCATCAGTAGCTCCAACCGGCGCGACGCAATTCTGGCGGCCGCGCTGGAGCTCTTCCGCCTCCGTGGCTTCCACGCCGTGGGCATCGACGACATCGGTCAGGCGGCCGGTATCACCGGTCCCGGCGTCTACCGGCATTTCCCCAGCAAGGACTCGGTGCTGGTCGCCCTGTTCGACCACATCGGCGAGCAGATGCTCTCCGGCGCCCAGAAGATCGGGACCGAGTCAACCACCCCGGAGCAGGTCCTGGCCAACCTCGTGGACCTCCACGTCACCATCGCCGTGGCCGAGCGGAGCCCCCTGTCCGTCTGGGTCCAGGACCGGCGGAGCCTGCCCGACGAGGCCCAGGAACGCATCCGCCGGCGCCAGCGCGAATACATGGGCGAGTGGGTGCGGGCTCTGGCCGGTCTGCGACCGGAGCTGTCCGAAGCGGAGCTGGAGACCATCGCCTTCGGCGCGGTGAGCACGATCAACTCCGTGGCCTTCCACGACACCGGTCTGGACCGGGGGCCACTCGGCCCGCTGCTGCGCAACATGGCCTTGGCGGTCCTCGGCGTATCTGACTGCCGCATCTGACTGCCGCATCTGACTGACTGCGGCGACTTGGGTACGGTGGCGGTCCGGGGTGAGCGGAGGGGAGGCCCGCGAGGTGATCGAGCGCAAGAACATCGACGAGCCGGAAGAGGTCCGGACGTTCGACGGCGGTCGGATGGAGATCGTGTGGGTGGGGGGCACGACGGTCGTCCGGGGCACCTTCGAGCCCGGCTTCCGATGGTCGGCGAGCCTGAAGGCCAAGGCCGGAACCGAGAGCTGCCAGCTGCCCCACACCGGCTACCTGTCGTCCGGGCGGTTGCGTATCGCTCCCGACGAGGGCGACGAGGTGGAGCTGGTGGCCGGAGACGTCTTCTCCATCCCGCCCGGGCACGACACCTGGGTGGTGGGCGACGAACCGGCCGTCCTCATCGACTTCACCGGCGACGACCACCTCTACAAGATGCTGGACTGGTCGGGCTGAACTCTCGGACGGTGCCGGTCAACGGCATCGAGATCCATTTCGCCGAGGCGGGTCACGGGCCGCTGGTCGTCCTCTGCCACGGGTTCCCCGAGCTGGCCTATTCGTGGCGCCACCAGCTCCCGGCGCTGGCCGCCGCCGGCTACCACGCCGTCGCCCCGGACATGCGGGGCTACGGCGGGACATCGGCTCCCCCCGACGTCGAGGCCTACGACATCGAAACCCTGGCCCGCGACATGGTCGGGCTCCTCGATGCGCTGGAGGAAGAGCAAGCGGTCTTCGTCGGTCACGACTGGGGCGCGATCCTGGTGTGGCATCTGGCCCTGGCCCACCCCGAACGGGTGGCCGCCGTGGCCGCACTGAGCGTCCCCTTCGTCCCCCGGCCGCCCGTCCCTCCCGTGCCCGTGATGCGGCGGCGCTTCGGCGACGACTTCTACATCGTCTGGTTCCAGGAGCCCGGCGTGGCCGATGCCGCCCTCGGCGCCGACGTGCGCCGGACGCTGTCCGCCACCGAGGTGTGGACGGCGCAGTGGTCGGCCCGCGCCCCGGAGGCCGAAGGTCGCCGTCCCCCTTTTCTCACCGAGGAGGACCTCGACGTCTATGTGGCCGCCTTCGAGCGGACCGGCTTCACCGGCGGCTTGAACTATTACCGGAACCTCGACCGCAACTGGCAGCTGACCGCTGGTCTCGACGCCTCGCGGGTCACGCAGCCCGCCCTCTTCGTGGTGGGCAGCCGCGACCCCGTCCGCCTGTTCATCCCGGGCGACAAGATGGCGGAGTACGTGGCCGACCTGCGGGGGACGGTCGTGCTCGAGGGCGGCGGCCACTGGATCCAGCAGGAGCGCCCCGGCGAGGTGAACGCCGCCCTGCTCAGTTTCCTGCGCTCGCTGGGCTGACTGGGATGTCCCCCACGACGCCCGCCACCAAGTACTCCATCCGGTCGATATCGGCGGTGCTCGGGACCGCTCCGGGAGCAACGCGCTCCAGGCCGTCGCGGTCGCGGAGCGGGCCCGTGAAGGGCGAGCCACCATCACGGAAGCGGCGTTCGGCCTCAGCGATCAGCGAGCGAGCCGCGTCGTTGACTGTGGGACCGGGCTCGGTGAGCACGAAAGGGTTGTCGCCGGTACGAAGGCTCCCGCGGAAATCACCTCCATAGGGGCTGCGGGCGAACGCCCCCGACTCCACCGTGCGCACGATGTCGACGAACAGCTCGCCCCACACCCACACGGACCCGCCCAGCCAACCCCGGGGCGCCACCTCTGACCCGTCGTAGTGGTAGCCCACCGAGAAGGCGCCCGCCTCCTCTGCTGCCTCGAGCACCGTGCGGGTGCAGTCCTGGTGCTGGGTCAGCACGTCGACTCCCAGCCCGAGAAGGGCGCGCGCCGCCTTTGCCTGCGCCACCGGGTCGCACCAAGCGCCGGTGAAGGTCACCGAGGTCGTCGCCGAGGGGTTCACCGAACGCGCGCCGAGGGTGAAGGCATTCACGTTGTTGAACATGGCTGGAATGGGGAAGGCAGCCACGAAGCCGAGCCTGCCGGTCCTGGTGGCGGCGCCGGCGGCAATGCCCGCCTCGTAGACCGGCTCGTACATCGCGCCGAAGTAGGTGCCCAGGTTGGCCAACCTCGGCACCGGCTCGAGGCCGCCCTGATGGACGACGACGACATCAGGGTGACGGCGGGCCACCGCCACCGCCGAGGCCAGGTAGCCGAAACTGGTCGGGAACAGGATGCTGGCCCCCTGGTCGATCACGCCCTCCATGGCCTGCTCGGCCGCCGCCGTCTCGGGAACATTCTCGGCCCGGAGCACCTCGATGTCGGGAAAGGCCTCGGCCACGGCCTCGCTCCCTTCCCACGCGGCCTGGTTGTAGCCCAGGTCGTCGCGGGTCCCGATGAAGAGAAAACCAACCTTGACCCGCGCCCCACCACCGTTGACCTGGCGCCCGGCCGAGCCCGCGCACGCCGAGGCGGCCAGAGCGACGGCGAAAACCAGGGCGCCGCTCCGCAGCCCGACGGACCCACGGCGCTTCACGAAACCCCCTCCGGCCGAACGGCGGCCACGATGTCACCCGGCGGCGGCGGTGCGTCCAACGGCAACTCGACCCGGAAGACGGCACCTCCCGCCGGGGCATCGACGATTCGCACCGAACCGCCCAGCCGCTCCGCCAGGTCCTTGACCACCGCCAGCCCGATCCCTGTACCGGGGCGTCGGGCGTGGCCGTCCTGAGTGCCCCGATAGAAGCGCTCGAACACCAGCGCGCGCTGATCGGGGGGTACGCCAGGTCCCTGGTCGGCGACCTCGAGCACAGCCATGCGGTCCCCGCGACGGGCGGTCACCGTCACGGTCGTCCCCCCGGGGGAGAACTTGACGGCGTTGGTGAGGAGGTTGGCGAGGATACGGGCCACCGCCACACGGTCGGCCAGGACAGCCACGTGGGTAGTGTCGAGCCGGAGGTGGTGCGTCGTGGTGAGCGGGCCCATCTCGTCCACGGCCTTTTGAGCAGCAAGAGCCAAGTCGACCGTCACGAGCGACAGAGCCGGCGCCTGGTCGCCGGTGCGGTTGAACTCGAGGAGATCGTCAACCAGCCGGCCGAGGGTGTCGGCGCTGCGCACGATCCGGGTGAGCGACTCCTGCCTTTCCTCTGGGTCGAGCCTCTCCCAGCGACCCTCCAGGAGTCGGGCGAACCCTGAAATCGCGGTGAGCGGTGTGCGCAGTTCGTGCGACATGGTCCCGAGGAACGCATCCTTGATCTGGTCGGCTCTGGCCGAGGCGGCGTTGGACGCGACCAGGTGGACGTTGGCCCTCTTCAGCTCCTCCTCGCGCCGACGCAGGCTTGTCGTCATGTCGGCGGCCAACGCCACTGCTCGCTGCTTGGAGCCGGAGAGAGAAACCAAAAGGCCGGCGAGCAACACGCTCAGCCCACAGCCGCCCGTCCCGGCAAGCCACGGCAACAAGGCCGCCTGGCTCGAGCCGAGGTCGGGCCTGGGCGTGGCGATCAGTCGCCAGCGCCGCCCGCCGACGTTGAGGTCCACCGAGCGCGACCCGGCTTGGCCCCCTCGTCGCTCACGGCTGCGTCGGTCGCTGTCGAACAAGACGGTCCCGCCGGTTCCGATCAGGCTCCGGGAATCGAGCGTGGCGCCGACGTCGTGGATCTGTATGTGAATCGTCGGACGATCAGCGGCCGTTCCGCCCAGTACGTCGGCCAGCATCTGGTCGAGACTCACCGCCGCGGTGACCACGCCGGTGAAGTGGCGGCGCCGGGCCGGCGCAGTGTCGGGCACCTGGGCCGTGCGATAGACGGGGAGGGAAATGAGAAATCCCGGTTCACCGCCTTCCTGCACGAGCTTCACTGGCGCGGTGGCAACCAGCCGCCCGCTGTCGCGGGCCGCCTCGACGGCCCGTCGGCGCACGGGGTCGCTGGTCACGTCGAAGCCCAAGATCCGCTCGTTGCCAGCCCTGGGCTCGGCGAAATCGATGACCACCCTGTCGGTGCCGGCGCTGGCGTCGGGGTAGACGCGGAACTCGGGATACCCGTTGGCCACCAGGCTGGTGTCCGCCCGCACCGCCTGCTCGAAGCCCGCCACTTCACCGGCGGGGACAAGGCGGTTGAAGGTGTAGGCCACCAGCCCGGGCTGGCGTCGGGCTGTGCCCGTCACCTCGACATAGCGATGGAAGCCGGCGCGTCCGGCGGGCTGGGCCCCGCTGAGGACCCCGCTCATCCCGTACAGCGGTTCGGCGTAGGAGGCCACGCGCCGCTCGATGGTGGTACGGGCCTGCCGGGCCAGGCCGTCAAGCTCGGCTCGACGGTCGTCGGCCACGTTGGCGGCGAGCGCCCCGCTGACCGTGGCCGTCAGCACCAGTCCCGCGGCCAGGACGGCCAGCGCCAGGCGCTGGTCGGCAATGGACCGAGCCATGGCTGTCCGGCTCTTCCTCGTCACCACGGTTGGTCAGGCGCCCAGCCGGCGGGAACGTGACGACGCTCTCTGCAGCACGTTCTCCATCCGAGCCTCGAGGATGGCGAGATCGAGCGGCTTGACCACAAAGTCGTCCACGCCCTCTCGGAGGCTCTCCAGCTCGGTGGCCCGCCCGGCCGCGGCTGTCATCACGATCACCGGCACGCGGTCCCTGCCAGGAACGGTTCGCAGGCGCCGCAGTACCTCGGCTCCGGGCATGTCCGGGAGGTTGAGGTCGAGCAGGATGATGTCAGGAACGTGCTCGGCCGCCTCCTCGAGGGCCGCGCCCCCCGTGGCCGCGGTGATGACGTCGTAGCTGAACCCGAGGCTCAGCTCGGCGAGGCGCCGCAGGCCGGCGTCATCCTCAACGACCAACACGCGCGCGCGCCGGCGCGGGGAACTCTTGTCCTTGTACATGGCGCCGTCGGCCCGGCTCATCAGGTCCTCGACCGATGTCCCCGATCCCGGCTCCAGCCAGGCGACGCCAACGCTCAGGGGCAGCGGGTAGGGGCGCTGGCCTTGCGGCGGGCCCGAGCGCAGCTCCGCCACCGCTCGGTCGACGTCAATCTTGCTGTCGCGGCCGTCGTCGACCATGAGGATGCAAAACTCATCGCCTCCGACTCGGGCCACGAGGTCAGAGGCGCGCAGCGCCGTGCGGAGGAACTTCGCCACCTCCACCAGCGCCCGGTCCCCCTCGTTGTGGCCGTAGGTGTCATTGATGGTCTTCATGCCGTCCATGTCGACGAACAGCAGCGGCACCGGCCGACCGGCGCGGCCGGCCACCTTGAGCTGGTGGTCGGCCAGGGTGACGAAACCCCGCCGGTTGTGCAGGCCGGTGAGCTCGTCGACCAGCACCAACTCCGCCAGTTCCTGCTGGAGCGCGACGCGCTCGGTGATGTCGGCTGCCGTCCCGTGCATGCGCGCCGGCGCGCCGTCGGCGCCCACTTCCACCCGGCCCCGGCCGTGGAGCCAGGCGACGGTGCCGTCGGGCCGCACCACGCGGTGGTCGAAGGCGAACTCTTCCCGGGTCTCGAAGGCCACTCCGATGGCCGATTCGACCAGCTCCCGGTCCTCGGGGTGGATGCGATCCAGGTAGCCGTGATAGCTGGCGACGAAGTTCGCCGGAGCGACCCCGTAGAGGTTGCACAGCTCGTCGGACCAGGTCACCCGGTCGGCGGCGATGTCCCACTCCCAGCTCCCCAACCGCGCCGTGCTCTGCGCCTCGGCGAGGCGGCTCTCGCTCCTCCGCAGGGCCTCAGCGGCCATCACGCTGTCGGTGACGTCCTGGGCGGTGCCCCTCATGCGCAAAACGGTACCGGCTTCGCCGAGCGCGACATCGCCCCGGGCGCGGACAATCCGCGGGCTGGCGTCGGGGAGCGCGACGCGGTGGTCGAAGCTGAAGGGCTCGCCAGTAGCGAGGGCGTGCTTAAGGGCGGCGTCGACCATGGCCCGGTCGTCGGGGTGGACCCCGGCCAAGTAGCCCTCAAAGGTAGCGGGGTGCTGGCCCGGCTCGACCCCGAAGATGCGGCACAGCTCGTCCGACCACGACAGCGTGTTGGCGGGGATGTCCCACTCCCAGCTGCCGATCCCAGCAATCTGTTGGGCCGCGGCCAGCTGGTCGGCGAGGAGGCGGTGCTGGGTCTCACTGTCGCGTAGGGCGTCCTGGTACGCCCGGCGCTCGGAGATGTCATGCACGAAGGCGTGGAAGCTGACCGTGTCGGTACCGTCGTCGACGGCCCACATCGTGAGCTCCACCGGGAACTCCCGGCCGTGGCGGTCAATGGCGGTGATCTCGATGCGCTGGTTGAGAAAGTGGGCTTCGCCGGTGGCGAGAAACCTCGCCATGCCCACCCGCTGGGCTTCGCGGTGCCGCGGGGGAATGATCGTGTCCGCGAGGCTGCGACCGAGCACCTCCTCGTCGCGCCAGCCGAAGGTCGCCTCCGCCTGACGGTTCCAGTCGGTGATCCGACCAGCGCCGTCCATGCCGACGAAGGCGTCGGTCGCGGCATCGACCACCAAGCGCAGCTTGCGGTTGGCCTCCTGCAGCTCCTCGGAGCGCTGGATGATGTCGGCCTCCATTTGGGCGGTGCGCACCCGGAACCCGCCGGTGAGCCGGTGTTGAACCCCTGTGACGTCCTCGACGCGATGGATGATCCTCGAATCCTGCCCCCTCGGATTCGAGGCGGCGGATGTCCTACTTCTGCACGGGCATCGTATCTGGCTTTCCGTCCGTCGGACGCGGTGGAGAGGTAGGCCTCGCTCACCCGGCTGACCTCGTCCCGGCTCCCTACGACCCGGCCCCCTCGGTCGGCTGCAGGCCGGCCGGGGGCTGGAAGCTCGCCGGGGGCTGGCCACCGGGGAAACCTCCGCCGTTGCCAGCGCTGATGGTGATCGGTTCCCTCCGACTAGAGGGCAGCCCGGTAGAGGCGCCGGGCTGATTTCTCGTCGTCGCAGACGAGCGCGAGCGGTGCTCGATTGCGTCACCGCGAGCTGGGCTCGTTGGTCAGGGGTCTCCACCTGCTCGGCTATGACTGTGAGACCAAGCGCCTCGGCCAGTGCCAGGCACGTGGCGACGATCGCGGTGTCCTCCGCGTCGTGCCCGAGCCCTTGGACAAAGGAGCCGTCGATCTTGAGCACATCCGCCGGGAACCGCTTGAGGGAGCCGAGCGAAGAGAACCCGGTACCGAAGTCATCAATAGCGATGGACACACCGAGTTCATCCAGCGCCTCGAAGGCGCGAAGCAGGTGCTCGGTGTCCCCGATGAACACGGACTCGGTGATCTCAAGGCCCAGAAGGCGTGATCCCCCGCTCGGGCGGGAGTGTGGACGGTGGAGACGAACAGCGGGTCGGGGTTCGCCCCCGAAGTTTGGGTGCGACCCGGTCCCGGGCGACACCCCCCGGGGCGGGACTTGAACTCTGCAATCCCCGGGGTCAGCCCTGGCGGGACGTCGAGGTGAGGAACCCAATGACGATGGTGCCCCACCAGGCCAATTGCGAAATGGCGGCGAGGGCGAACCCCCGGAGGACGTAGTCCCAGGGGATCCGTTCGCCGCAGACCTCGGCGGGCAGGGCGCGCCGCGGGCAATGCCCGTCCCCGGGCCGCGTCGCGGTGTCACCCGGCTCCGCGACCGGCCCGGTGCCCGAGCGCCCAGTCAGCCCAGCGCGTCGGCCGCCCTCCGGAGGGGTCGCACTCCCCTGTCGACCCTGTGGCGCGCCGCCCGTTCGTCGAGGAGCACCAGCCGCATCGCCTGGGCGACCGCTCCAGCCGACTTCCGGTCGAGCGCCAGGATGAACTCCCTGGCCGGCGCTGTGCTTCGGAGCGCCCGGAACACGCCGTCAGTCTACGGGCGTCTGTGAGGCGACCGGAAAGGCGGAAGTGCGACGATCAGGCCACGGAGGCTTTCGGTCACAGGGCGCCGAGCAGGTCGGCCGCCAACTCGCTGTGCCGGGGCATGCCCATCGACTCGTAGTGCTCGACAGCCTGGTTGAGTACCTGCTCAGCTCACGGTCCCTGCGCTCAGCGCGCTCGAGCAGCATCTAGCCGTACCAGCGCTCGGTGTGGGCCTGCTCGGGCCGGTGCGGGATGGCCTCGGACTGTTCCAGGGCAGTCCGGAAGTGCGCGTCGGCCTCCTCGTACCGACCCCCAGCCATGGCCGCGATGCCCGCCGCCCGTTGGATGAGGCGCCCGTCATAGATGCTGCCGCACACTGAACCGGTGCGCTCGATCGCCTCGACCACCAGCGGGTAGAGGAGCGCGGGTTCGTGGCCAACGCGCTTGCACAATGGTTCCAGTTCCTCGTTGACCCTCTTCGCCTCGTCGAGGCGGCCGAGTTGGGTGAGGTCGATGACCGTGAAGCCGTAGACCCCGGCGACTCCGAAGAGGTCACCGGCGGAGCGGAGCAGCTCGGCCGCCCGCAGGCCCGACTCGGCCGCGTGGCATGCTCCATGAAGGCGAAACGGTGCAGGCACTGGTTGAGGAGGCCGTCACCCATCAAGGCGTTGTCGCCGAGTTCGGCGGCGATCGCCAGCTCCTGGTCAGGCCCCCGTGCCGGTGGCCAGCACCGGATACATGACGCCTTCTTCGACCAGCAACCACCCACCCGGGGAAGCGCCGTCACGAGCGACGACAACACGGCCTCCCGCTGCGGAAGATGCATGAGCAGCGCCCGGGCGTGGACGAGGTCGAAGGACTCTTGGGGCAGGGGGTCGACCACCACGTCGAGTTGGCGCACCTCGACGTTGGCGGCCTCGAGGTCAGCAGGAAGCGCGGATCGAGATCGACGGCAGCGACCCGGCCCTGGGGCCCGACCCGCTCGGCCAGGGCGCGGGTGATCGACCCGGCTCCCGCGCCGACCTCGAGGCACCGCCAGCCCGGACCGACGCCGACCATCTCCAAGTGGCGCAGGGTGAGCGGGTCGTAGACCGCTTCAAGCATCTGCAGGCGGCGGCGGGCGTCCCGCCACCCGTTGTCCAGCCGGTAGGCCGGGACATAGTCGGCGTCGGCACTGATGGTCACGGCAGCCTCCCACTCTGCGATGTCCCACCGACGCTACGAGCAAGCGGCGCGGCCATCTGTCATCCGGACGACACTTGGGGAAATCACCGACGGCTGCTCGACGCGATGCGCCCCCCGCTGACGTGAACAGCCGTTGCCTTACCAGAAGTACCACCTCAGCGGTGGTCAACTGTCAACTCAACCCGCCTCGTGGGCCGGGATTACCTGACGTCCCCGAACGTCTTGCGGGCGATGACCATCCGCTGGATCTGGTTGGTGCCTTCGTAGATCTGGGTGATCTTGGCGTCGCGGAACATCCGCTCGACGGGGAAGTCCTTGGTGAAGCCGTAGCCGCCGAGGAGCTGGACAGCGTCGGTGGTGACCTTCATGGCCACGTCGCTGGCGAAGCACTTGGCCATCGACGCCACCTTGGTGAGGTCCGGGTGGTTGGTGTCGGCCATGGCCGCCGCCCGGTAGACGAGGCCGCGGGCGGCTTCGATCTGCATGGCCATGTCGGCCACCATGAATTGGAGGCCCTGGTAGCTGGTCAGCGGCTGGCCGAACGTCCGCCGTTCCTGCATGTAGTTGGCCGCGTAGTCGAGCGCGCCCTGGGCGATGCCCACGGCCTGAGCGCCGATCACCTGGCGGGACCAGTCGAAGGTGCCCATGGCGTAGTAAAAGGCCTTGCCCTCCTCGCCGATCAGGTTTTCGGCCGGGACCCGCACGTCCTCCAGGATCACCTCGCCGGTGGGGCTGCCCCGGATCCCGAGCTTGTGCTCGAGCTTGCCGATGGAGAAGCCCGCCGTGTCCTTCGGTACCACGAAGGCGGAGATGCCCCGGTGGCCGGCGGAGCGGTCGGTCTTGGCGAAGACCGTGTAGACATCAGAGATCCCGGCGTTGGTGATCCACTGCTTGCGGCCGTTGATGACGTACTCGTCGCCGTCGCGTTCGGCCCGGGTCGTCATGGAGGCGACGTCCGACCCCGCCTCCGCCTCGGACAGGCAGTAGCTGGCCTGCGACCGCCCCTCACAGATGGGGGGCAGGATCCGGCGCTTCAGGTCGTCCGACCCCCAGCGGATGACCGGGGTCATGCCGAGGTCACTGATGAGCGGAATGAGCGAGGCGGAGGCGTCGACCCGGGCGATCTCCTCGATGGCGATGGCCCAGGTCACGTGGTCGGCGCCGGAGCCGCCGTACTCCTCGGGGAAGGACAGGCCCATGAGCCCCATGGCGGTGAACGCCTGGTGGGCGTACCACGGGTACTCGGCCTTCTCGTCCGTCTCGGCCGCATGCGGGGTCAGTTTGTCCTCGCACATCTGGCGGACGGCGGAGCGGAATTCCTCCTGCTCCTCGGTGAGGATGAACATGGCGACTCCGGGGGTCAGTACGACTTCGGCAGGCCGAGCGAGTGCTGGGCGACGAAGTTCAGCACCATCTCCCGGCTGACCGGGGCGGTGCGGAAGAGGCGGGCCAGGCCGTAGAGGGTGGCGAGCCCGTACTCGGTGGCCAGGCCGTTGCCGCCATGCGTCTGGATCGCCTGGTCGAGCGCCCGCAGCGACGCCTCGGCCGCGGCGTACTTGGCCATGTTGGCCGCCTCGCCGGCGTCGGCGCCGGTGTCGTAGAGCCAGGCCGCCTTGGACGTCATGAGCCGGGCCTGCTCGAGCTCGATCTTGGCGATGGCCAGGGGGTGCGACAGGCCCTGGTGCATACCGATCGGCACACCCCACACCTGGCGCTCGAGGGCGTAGGCGGACGCCTTCTCGAGGGCGTAGCGGCCGATGCCGTTGCCCTGGGCGGCGCCCATCACCCGCTCGGGGTTCAGCCCGGTGAAGACCTGGCGCAGGCCCTCGTGCTCGGCGCCGATCAGCCGGTCGGCCGGCACCCGCACCTCGTCGAAGAACAGCGTGTACTGCTTGTCGGGGGCGAGGATCTCCATCGGGATGATGGTGCGCTCGAGGCCGGGGGCGTCGGTGTCCACCACGAACAGGGACAGCTTGGCGCGGCCCGAGGTCTCGTCGATGCCCGTCCGGGTGACGACCAGCATGGCGGCCGCCTCGTCCACGCCGGAGATGTAGTACTTGGTGCCCCGCAGGACGTACTCGTCTCCGTCCCGGGTGGCCGTGGTGGAGATCTTGTGCGAATTGGAACCGGCGTCGGGTTCGGTGATGGCGAAGGCCATCTTCCAATCGGGGTCCTCGACACCGGCGATCTTGGGCAGCCACTGCCGCTTCTGCTCGTCGGTGCCGTGGGCGGCGATCACCGAGCCGCAGATGGCGGGGGACACGACCATGAGCAGCATGGGACAGCCGACCGCCGCCAGTTCCTCCCCGACGATGGACAGCTCGAACAGGCCCATCCCGCCGCCCCCGTACTCCTCGGGGATGTTCACCCCGATGAACCCGGCTCGGGCCACGGCCGACCACAGCTCGGTCATGCGGCCGTCGGTCTTGGACTTTTCGACGAAGTAGCCGTGACCGAAGTCGAGAGCGATCTTGCGGACCGCCTCCCGCAGCATTCCGTGCTCGGCCGTTTCGTTGAAGTCCATCCGCCACTCCTTCGGTCGCCGTGGGGTCACAGGCTTTGAAAACGTACCGGAGGCCTACCCCAAGCAGGACATCGGGGGCAGGACGGCGTAATTGTCCCTGGGCGTCCAATACGGGTTGTTGCGGCCGCTGGGGAGGGCTTCTTCGCTAGACCGCCGGCTGGCACCGCTGGCGCGATGGCATGCAGGGGCCCCGGCACCCTGCACTGCCGCACGATCCGACTGGACGCTCACTGCCGGCCTCGGCCGGATTGTCGGCGGACGAGCCCGGGGCTGGGCCGGCCCTCCTGGCCCCAGGCCCGCCCGCCGGCGAGCGAAGTGCCCAGGGGAGGCCCTGGGCTATGACCTGCCCGTCCGAGACGAGCGCCGAACAGGAACCGCCACAGGGTGGGGTCGAGTTCAGCGCCCGGATGATGGCCGTCTTGCCCGCGCCGGAAGGGCCGAGCATCGCCACGACCTCGCCCGCTTGCACCGCCAGTCGGCCGCGGACCGGGTCGTCCATCTCGACAGCGGCGGCACGCGCGCCAAGTATCTCTTGGGGCTACCTCTTGGGGCTACCGTGCCCCTCCCATGCTCACCCTCCGGCGCGTCTGCGTGTTCTGTGGCTCGAGCCCGGGGGCCCGGGTCGAGTACATCGAGGCGGCCCGGGCGATGGGCCGCACCCTGGCCGAGAGCGGCATCGGCCTCGTGTACGGCGGCGGCTCCGTCGGCCTGATGGGCGAGGTGGCCCGGGCCGCCCTGGGCGCCGGCGGCGAGGTGATCGGCGTCATCCCCGAGCACATGGCGGTCCGGGAGGTGGCCTACACCGACCTCCCCGACCTGCGGGTGGTCGGGTCCATGCACGAGCGCAAGGCGCTCATGTACGACCTCTCCGACGGCTTCGTGGCCCTACCCGGTGGCATCGGCACCCTGGAGGAACTGTTCGAGGTGCTGACCTGGTCCCAGCTCGGCCTCTCGGTCAAGCCGGCCGGCCTGCTCGAGGTCTCCGGATTCTTCGCCCGCCTCGTCGAGTTCCTCGACCACACCACGACCGAGGGCTTCGTGAAGCCCGTCCACCGGGATCTGCTCGCCGTCGGGGACGACCCCGCCAAGCTCTTGGCCACCCTGGCCGCCTTCGAGCCGCCGCCCCTCCCCCGCTGGCTACGCCCGGACGAGCGCTGACCGGATGTCAGTTCTGGGCGGCGTCATTTCTGGGCCGTCAGTTCTGGGGGACGAGTTCGGCGCCGATATCGGGCGGTGGGGCGTCCGGCTCGGCGGGCCGGAAGCCGTCGGCGTAGCAGGCGTGGGCATCTTTGATCTGCTCGCCCAGGTAGGTGCGCCACTTGGCCAGGCCGGCTTCGGCGACGAGCTGGTCGGACAGGGCGGTGCGGACCTCGTCGACGGTGACCGGCCGCCCGGGGATGACCTCCTCCACCAGGCCGACGTGCCAGCCGAGATCGGTTTTGACCGGCCCGAACGGGGTGCCGGGCGTGGCCGCGAAGCCGGCCTTCGAGAAGCTCTCGGCCAGCTGATCGGCCCGGAGCGGCCCGAGATCACCGCCGCCCTCCTTCGTGCTGGCGTCGAGCGAGATGGCCTTGGCCACCGTTGCGAACGGCTCGCCGCCGGCGACTCGCCCGAGGGCGGCCTTGGCCTCCTCCTCGGTGGCCACCACGAGGTGGCGCAGCCTGCGGGACTCCGGGACGGCCAGTTGCGCCTTGCGGTCTTCGAAGGCCCGGGCCACGTCGGCGTCGGTCACCTTCGTTCCGGCCGTCACCGATTCGAACAGGCGCCGGGTCTGCAGGAGGCGCCGGAACTCGGCGATGACGTCCGCCTCGGAGACACCCTGGTTGCCGAGCGCCTCGATGAACTCCGCCCGTCCGCCTTCGGGGTAACGGTCGGCCACGAATCGGTCGAGCGAGTCGCGCACGGCCCGGTCGGCCGCCTTCAGGTCGCGGTCGCTCACTTCTGCTTCGATGATCAGCCCGACGGCCAGCGACTTGGCCACGTCGCGAGGGAAGCTGTCGGCCCGCTGGGCATCCTCGCCCACGGGTCGCTCGACGCCGTAGAGGGCGCGGAGCAACTCCAGGCGGCGGTCGAAGGCAGCCTGGGTGATCTTCCGGTCGCGGACCTGGACCACGACCCCGTCCGGGGGGCAGCCCCCGCCCCCCCAGTCGCTCCGGGCGTAGACGACCCCGATGGCGGCCGCCAGGAGAGCAACGACCAGCCCGATGATGGCGGCGAGGGGAATCCGCCGCCCGGGCGGCGCCGGCTCAGCGGGCTCAGGCTCCGGTCCTGGTTCGCCCTCCCCCACCTCGGGCTCGTCGCTCAACCCGACAGGTGCGC
>CAZCVW010000033.1:0-16315 GCA_964502185.1 uncultured Burkholderiales bacterium | reverse complement strand
GGCGCCATCCTCGGGGTCGCCGGCCCGTTCAGCACCGGGCGGCGCCGCCGCCTGGCCCGCCGGTTGGGGACGCCCGTCCTCACCGTGCTCGGCCGCAACGACCTCGGGCCCGTCCTCGGCAGCCACCCGACCTGGTACCTCGACGACGCCGTCGGCATCCCACTGCCCAACGTCGACACCCGTCCCCTCGACCCGGTCGACGGCGGCGAACTGACCATCGGATGGGACGCCGTCGAGGAGGGCGAGATCGGCGTGAAGTCGGCGCTGGCGCCGGCCGGTGGCGAGTTGTCGGGTACCTGGCTGCGCACGCACCTCATCGGCCAGGTCGACCCGACCGGCGTGTACTTCGTGCGCTAGAGCGGGTATGCCCCTGGTCTTGCGGCCAGGGGCCCCCCATCAGAACCGGACGTGCGGGTCGTCGCATCGGCGGCCACGGCCAACGGGCAGACGGAGCAGGCCGGCGAGGGCCATCACGGCGAGTGGTCCCAGGAGAAGGAGCAACAGGGCCGGGCCTCCGCCTGCGCCGGCTCCGTCAGCCTCCGTCAGGCGCCGTCGGCAAGCTCGTAGGTGACCGTGCTGACGACGTGGACGACGCCCGCCTTCCCGGCGTAGCGGGCGTTGCCCGAGACGAGGTCGACGACGACCGCCAGCGACCGGCGGTGCCGGTTGTCGAATGCCTCCTTGCTCATCAGGTCGGCCTCGGTGACGAGGCCAACGAGGCGTCCCTGCCCGTCGAGCACCGGCATCCCGCTCACCCCGTAATCGAGCAGGAGCTCAGCCGTCTCCTTGAACGTCGTCTCCGGGCTCACCGTGATCACGGTGGGGGTCATCACATCGCGCACCTTCGGTGCCCGACGGGGCGCCCAAAAAGGTCCTTCCTGCCCACCCCGTACGGCCCTTCCCTGGGAGGATCTGTCGCTCGATCACGGCGAAAGATCGTCCGGGTCCTGGGCGCCGAGCAGGTAGTTGATCACGTCGGCGGCGCTCCAGGTGCCCGTCTCTCCGCCCAGGGCGCGCACGACGCGGACGAGGTCGTCGCCGCTGGTGACGATGGGCGCCTCCAGGCCGCCGGGGCGCACTTGGGCGTGGCCGACGGTGGCCAGGAGGGCGTTGCACAGACACTTGCGGCCGACCGTCTCCTCGAGCGCGCCTCCCTTGCTCAGGTAAGCCTCGACAGGCTCGCTGGGGCAGCGGTAGCCAAGGGTGCCGTCGGGCCTCTTGTACACGGTGCGCAAGAACCCGAGATCGCACACTCGCCGGCGCCGGGCGTACACCGCCGACTCCGAGAGGGTGCCGGCCACCCCGACGACCTTGAAGGGGTATCCGCTCGGAGAGGCCTTGGGATCGGTGAAGACCTCCACGTCGCCGGCGCGGGCCCCCCAAATGATCTCCCGCTTGAGCTCGGGGAGCAGCGCCGACTCCTCGCACAGAGCGAACGCGGTGCCGACCTGAACACCCGCCGCCCCGCGGCGGAGGGCGTGGCGCAGCCCCTCGGGATCGGCGTATCCACCCGCCAGCCAGAACGGCAACCCGACCGCCGCCAGACCCTGGAGGTCGACCTCGTCGCGGGATCCATACAGAGGCTGGCCGCTAGCGTCCACCTGCAAGCGCCCGCGCGGCGGCGCATTGTGGCCGCCGGCGCAGTAACCCTCGACCACGAACCCGTCGGGCGCCGTCGCCTGATCCCTGGCGAGGAACGACGCCAGTGTGTTCGAAGAGATGATGGCGAGAAAACGGGGACGCGCCAGATGAGGTGGCGGCGAGCCGAGGAACTCCGCCGGATCGAACCGTACGGCGTAGTCGTCGGTTCGCTCCGCCCCGGCGACGTCGATCCGATAGGACACCGGCTCACCCCGAGCGAGCGACGTGAGGAGCCGGGGCACCTCCGCGGGGATCCCTGCCCCCATGAGCACGTAGTCGACGCCGCCGAGCAGCGCGCCGTAGACGGCGTAGGGCGTGGGCAACTGAATCTTCTCGAGGTAGTTGACCCCCACGAACCCCCCATGGGCCTCCTTCGCCAGCCACACCTCGGCGAAGTTCGCCACGACCGTCAATTCGCGGAGCGCCTGCGACGGCTTCGTACGAGCACCCGGGACATGCCGATACGGCTGGTCGGGTAGCCGGCCGCCGGGAATGAACCAGCGGTTGAGTACCCGCTCGGCCACGGACGGAACGGGAAACGCCGCATAGGCCCGCCGCAGATGCCCGCCCGGATCGCCGTCGCCAAGCCGCCGGGCGTGGACCACGTCGAGCGCGGTACCCGACACCACCCCGAGCTGGCCGAGACGCGCCACGGCACCGGCCAACCGCCAGTCGGACACGGCGACCCCCATGCCACCCTGGATCACGACCGGCGTTGCGTGTTCCGACAACATGGGGGCACCCTACCGACCAGTCGGTAGCCGGGCAAGGACGGTCGCGCTCCCGGCGCCCGCCCACCGCAATCAAGGCGATTGGTCCCTTTTGGGTGGGGTCGTTCGTCGGAACCCTCGCAGACCTTTGGCCCTCCCAGGTTGAGTCCGCTTTGCCGAAGCGCGCCCGGTACGCGCTGATCGCGCCGCGGCGTGACATTCGTCCCGTTCCCGCGAAGCGCTTCGGCGGGGTGGCTACGGTCGTCATCCCGAGCCGGCCCGGTCGCTGGGAACAACCAAGGAGCGGTCCGATGACATCGATACTCCCCCGCATGGCGGGTTCTCCCGACGAGGAAATCCTCCTCGACCATCTCGAGCGGCACGTCGAGGACGAGCAGGAGATCCTCGACTCGTACACCGCCTTGGCCCAATCGGGCCCCGACCACGTGCGCTACCTGGTCGGCCTCATCACCGACGACGAGGAGCGCCACCACCGGATCCTCCGGGAGATGGCAAACCGGATCAACGGCGACATCTCCTATCGGGACGTCGGTCCGACGGTTCCTTACATGCGCTTCGGGGACGTCGACCGCGATCGGCTGATCGCCGAGACGAACCGCTTCCTCGAGATCGAGAAGCAGGACCTGCGGGGGCTCAAGGAACTGGGCAAGCTCCTCCACAAGCAGCGCTTCGGTGGCCTCTTCCCCCTCCTCGTGCGGCTCATGGAGCTCGACACGAAGAAGCACAGGACCATCCTCGAGTTCATCGCCGACACCACCCGCCACCCCGACCGCTGATCCGGCGCCGCCCGACGACCTCACCCACATCGTGCGTGCCCTGGGCGGCGACACGACCCGCTGGACGGCCGCGTGGCCCAGTGGTGGCGGGCCCTCATCCAGCGGAGGACTCCTCGATCAGCTTGAGGAGGTCGCGGAAGCTCGTCGGGAAGCATTCCACCGTGCAGCCGTGCAGGCATCCGGGGTGCGCCGTGGCCTCCTGCCGGGAGACTATGAAGCGGCTTCGGCGACCGGGCGCGGGTGGCCGGCGCGGGGCGTCTCCGTGCAGCCACCGGCCAGCACCACCACCTTCGCTTCCTCGGTGAACGACCCTCCCGTGCGGGTGTCGCGCCACGTGACCGCCCGGGCCACGACTTCGCCGCCGTCGTCGGCGGTCACGACCCGGGTGGCGAACGCGTCGGGGACGAGGGTGACCGGCCGTCCCCCGGCCGCCCAGCGGTCGGCGGTGAGCGCCATGGGGACGTAGGAGGCGTTGGTGGACCGCTTGGCCAGGGGAGGTTCACCGGAGCGGCCACCGGGTGCATGCAGCCCTGCATGCACGTCCCACAGTGCGTGCAGCCCCACGCCTTCCCGAACGTCAGGGCGTCCCGGTGCTCGGCCGGGGCGGTGACCTTCCCGGCCGCCCCGCCGGGCTGGAGGATGGACAGCGCCCCGGCGGTGAAGGCCAGCAGCCCCGAGTAGGAGCCGCGCATCGGAGCGGGGGCGTCGGCGTCGATGATCGGCGTCCGGCTTCCGGGCAGGGGTAGGGGCAAAGGACTCCCGGTCGAGGGCGTTGGTCCCCTCGGGCGGCGACCTTCGGCCCTGCCCCGCCCGCCGCGGCGACGGTCACACTGGCCTAAACAGCGGACTAGGAGGCCGGAAATGCTGGTCGTGATGGCTCTCGGACGGACGGCCCTGCTGAAGCCGGGCCAGGCCCAGGACGCGGCGACGCAGCGGTGCAACCTCCAGGCGGCGGCCGACGCCGTGGCGGAGATCGCCCGCCAGCACACGGTCGTCGTCACCCACGGCAGCGCCCCCCAAGTGGGGATGCTGAGCTACGAGGACACCCTGGTGTACGGCGCGGCCGACTCCACCCTCGACGTGCTGAGCGCGCAGGCCGAAGGCCTCATCGGCTACCTGCTGCAGCAGGAACTGGCCAACCGGCTGCGTGAGCGCGACGTTGTGACGATCCTCACCCAGGTCGTGGTCTCGCCGGGTGATCCCGCCTTCGCGTCCCCCTCGAAGCCCGTCGGGCCCGCCCTCGCCGAGGTCGACGCCCGGCGTCTGCGCATGGAGCACGGCTGGCAGTTCGTGCCGGACGGTGGGCGGTTCCGCCGGGTGGTGGCGTCGCCCGAACCTCTGGCCGTGGTGGAACGCCGGACGCTCGAACTGCTCGTCGGAGCGGGCGCGGTGGTGATCTGCGCCGGAGGGGGCGGGGTGCCGGTCACGCTCGACAATGACGGCGCCCTTCACGGCGTGGACGCCGTGATCGACAAGGACCTCACCGCCGCGGTGGTCGCCGACCTGCTCGGCGCCGACGTGCTCATGCTCCTGACCGATGTCCCCGCCGTGTGCGCCGAGTGGGGGACCGCCTTCGCCCGGCCCATCCACTGGGCGAACCCGGCCTACCTGCGCACCCTCTCCTGGGATGCGACCACGATGGGCACCAAGGTCACCGCCGCCTGCCGCTTCGCCGAGCGCACCGGCCGGCGGGCCGCCATCGGCAGCATCGCCGACGCCGGGAGACTCCTCACCGGCGAACGGGGCACCCAGATCACCGTGGACACCTCGGACGCCACCTGGCACGCCCTGGCCCCGGTGGGCTGACGGCGAGCGAGCCCAGCCGCACAAGAAAACCCCCGGGGCGACCCGGGGGTTTCGATCTTCTTGGGCGGATCGAGCCTCAGCTGGGAACGACCACGACGGGGCAGGGAGCGTGGTGGACGCACTGCTGGCTCACCGAGCCGAGCAGCAGGCCGGTGAAGCCGCCCCGGCCCCGGGAGCCGACGACCAGCAGGCTGGCGCCCTTGGCCGCCTCGACGAGGACGCCGGCGGAGCCACCGTGGGCGATGATCGTATCGACCGTCAGCCCGCTCGTGTCGGCCGTCTTGAGGAGCGACTCGACGAGCTCCTTGGCCTCTTGCTCCATGGGCTCGTCGCTGAGTTCACTGAGGTAGGCGTAGCCATAGCTGTAGGGGGCGTGCCAGGCGTGGATGACGTCCACCTGCGCCTGGCGGCGGCGGGCTTCGTCCAGCGCCCAGTCGAGAGCGGCCCGTGACGCTTCCGACCCGTCCACGCCGACGACGATGCGTTCCATGGAGTCTCTCCTTTGTGCGACCGTTCGGTCACGGCCCTCTACTCGCAGCCCATCGTGGATCGCTCACGACTCCTGGGAGCGGCGGCGGTCCTGCGGAAACCGGTCGGGGGTGCCGAGTTGGTGCGCACGATCCGGTCTCCCGAGCGCACGCATCTTCAACCGCCCGGGTGCGCCAGTTCTTGGTGGAGCGCCGACATCCGTGGAGCCCGTTGTGCCGGTAGGCCCGGCCAGACCTCGTCGGCAAGCACGGCCATCACGTCACGCATGGACACGAGGCCGATCGTCGTCCCGCCGATCGTCACCGCCAGGTGACGGATCTCGTTGGCCAGCATGGTGTCCGACGCGGTCAGGATCGGCACGGCCCCGTCGACGGCGGCGAGGTCGGGCGTCATCACGTCGCGCACCCGCTCCCGCTCAGGATCGGCTCCCTCGGCGATGGCCTGCACCAGGTCCCGCTCGGACACGATGCCCACCGGCCCGTGCGGACCTCTGACCAGGGCGGCACCGATGGACTCCTCGGCGAGCACGACCGCCACCTCGGCCAGCGTGGCGTCCGGATAGACGTACACCGGCGTGCGGGCGAGGAGCTTCGCCACCGGGTCGTACGGGGTGATCTGCGCTCGGTCCTGCTCCGCCGGCGGCGGGACCGGAAACGCCTTCCTGCGCTCGGTCATCACGCTCTCCTGCTCCGATGGGGCTCGAGGGAATCTCGAGCCGTACCCAGAGCGTGCTCCCTCCGGAGCTCTCCGGTTCAGGGCCACCCGGCCGTTGCGGGAGGGACCTTCGGCCCCACTTCAGGCCGGGAACACTTGGGCCGGCCGTCGAGCACCAGGACCAGGCGGCCGACGGACTCGTGGCGCAGGAACTCCGGGCCTTACCCCTCCCGGGTGAGGATCTCGAGGTTGTTAATAGCTAGACCACGGTAATCGCGGCGGCCGAGCGGAACCCGTCGGCCAGCGTGCCGAGCAGCTCCGGGCCGGCGTCGTAGGGCAGGTACAGGCCGACGCGGTCGCTTAAGCCTTCGCAGCGTTCGATCACCGCCAGGGCGGCCGATTTGGGATCGCCGGTGACGGCGAACCGGCCCAGCACGTCGTCGTCGACCAGCGCGGCCATCTCCGGCCAGCGAGCCTGGCGGGCCAGGCCGTGCAGCTCCCGGTGGAGGTCGCCGAGGCCCTCGAGATCCATCAGCGGCCGGTAGGCCGGAGTGGAGGCATAGAAGGCGAGCAGCGCCCGCACGCCCGCCTCGGCCGTCTCGATCTCCGCCTCGTCCCGGCCGGTGGCCACGATCACGTTGCCGACCAGTTCGAAGCTGCGCGGCCCCCGGTCCTCGGCCGCCATTCCCTCGGCCACGGCGGGCAGCATCCGCTCCTCCAGAAAGCGCCGGCTGTGGAAGGGGTGGACCAGGAGGCCGTCGGCCACCTCGGCGGCCATTCGGGTCATGCGGGGGCCGAGGGCGGCCACCAGGATCGGCGGCAGCCCGTAGGGGTTGGGGCCCGGGTTGAAGGGCGGGTGCATGAAGCTGTGCCGGTAGAACTCGCCCTCGAAGTCGAGCGGGGCGCCGTCCTGCCAGCAGGCGAAGACGGCCTTGGTGGCGAGCACGATCTCCCGCATGCGCTCCACTGGCCTCGACCAGGCTGCGCTGTAGCCCCGTTCGATCACCGGGCGGACCTGGCTGCCCAGTCCCAGCCGGAAGCGGCCCCGGGCCAGGGTCTGCAGGTCGTAGGCGGCGTGGGCGAGGTGGAGCGGGCTGCGGGGCAGGGCGATGGCCACGTTGGTGCTCAGTTCCAGCCCGGTGGTCGCGGCGGCGAGGGCGAGCGGTAGGAAGACGTCGTGGGCCGCCTCGATGGTGAAGACGCCGTCGAAGCCCGCCGATTCGAGGGCGCGCGCCTGGTCGGCCGCCTCGGCGATTCCGGGCCGGTGGACGGCGAAGGCGTCGCGGGCCCGGCCGGAGTACAGGTCTTCCAGGTGACGGGCCCGTTCGACGACGTCGAAGGGCCCCAGGCGGAGCAGCGTCGAGATTTTCAGGAGCGAGCGCCGGTAGCCCGAGCCACGTCGAGGCGGCCCTTGCAGTTGATGCTCTCCGCCCCGCACGACACCTTGGTGTCGACCGTGGCCAGGATGCGGTCGACGGCCTCCTGGGCGGTGTAGCCCTGGGCCAGGAGGAGGGCGACGGCCCCGGTCACCTGCGGGGTGGCCATCGACGTTCCCGACAGGTACTCGTACTGGTTGGTCTCGTTCTCCACCCAGTACGTGGAGTAGATCCCACCGCCGGGCATGCCGTCGTTGCCGCCGCCGGGGGCGAGCAGCGCCCACTTGGCGTCGCCGGTGGGGCTGGAGTAGCCGGCCACCGAGTCGTCCCGCAGGGTCGACCCGACGATCAGAGCATCGAGGTCGCCGTACTCGTGGCTGCCGACGCCGAGTCCGAAGAGATCCTCGTTCCCGGAGGCGACCACCGGAACGGCTCCGTGCGACCAGGCGTAGTTCACCGCGTCGCTCAGGGCGGTGCCGAAGGTGGCGGCCGTCACGAAGAGCGCATCACCCAGGCTGAGGTTGACCACCTGGGCGCCGTGGTCGACCACCCACTTCACGCCGGCGATCACGTCGGCCGCGGTCCCGGACGCGCCGGCGAACGCCTTGGCGATGACGAACTGGGCGTCGGGGGCCACGCCCGCGACGCCTTTGCCGTTGCCGGTGAGGGCGGCGGCGATGCCGGCCACGTGGGTGCCGTGGCCGTAGTCGTCCTGCGCCGAACCGGCGCACTTGGCCGGGTCCCCGCCGGAGTTGACGCAGCTGGCCGAGGCCACGACCTTGCCGGCCAGATCCTCGTGGGTGAGGTCGATGCCGGTGTCGACGATCCCGATGCGGACGCCGGCACCCTTGGTGACCGTCCACGCCGCTGGCGCGCCGATCTTCTCCATCCCCCACTGCTTGTCGTAGAAAGCGTCGTCGGAGGCGCCGCCGGAGCCCGCAGGGAGGAGGGCCGTGAAGGCCAGGACCGCGACAGCAGCGGCGACGGTGCGACGTCCGGTTCCCACGCCCCTACCTCCTCGACGTTCCCCGCTCAAGCTACCCAAGGGTACTCCTCCGTTCCTCGCCCCGGAAATGCACTGTTCTTGTTCCGCGCCGGCGGGAACGCCTCGACCCCCGGGTATCTTCGTTGGTGTGGCCACCGAGAGCGTCAGCTATGTGGCCGCCTTCGGAGGCGGCCTGGTTTCGTTCTTGTCGCCGTGCGTGCTGCCGATCGTCCCCGCCTACCTGTCGGTGATCACCGGCCTCGACGTGGCCGACTTGCGGGCCGGCGACCGGCGTCATCTGCCCCGGATCGCCTGGCACACCGGGCTGTTCATCGCCGGCTTCTCGGCCGTCTTCGTGCTCCTCGGCCTGTCGGCCACCGCCCTCGGGCAGACCGCGCTGCGGAACCAGTCGACCATCACCCGCATCTCGGGCCTGATCATGCTGGCCATGGCGCTGTACATCCTCGGGTCCCTGGTGCTCTCCGCCCCGGGCGCCTACCAGGAGCGCAGGTTCCACCCGAAGCTGTCGCGCTTCGGCCCCTTCGCCGCCCCCGTGGCCGGCGTCGCCTTCGGCTTCGGGTGGACGCCCTGCATCGGCCCGGTCCTCACCTCGGTGCTCGCCCTCGCCGCCAGCCAGGAGGGCACGGGCCGGGCCGCCGCCCTGCTGCTCACCTATTCGGCCGGGCTCGGCCTGCCTTTCCTCGCCACCGGTCTGGCGCTGGGTCGTTTGGCCGGCGCCCTCGACTTCGTGAAGCGCCACTCCCGCTCGCTCACGGCCGTCTCGGGCGTGGCCCTGGCCGCCTTCGGGCTGCTGCTCGCCTTCGACCGCCTCGTGTGGCTGACCAGTCAGTTGCAGAACGGGCTCGACTCGGTCGGGCTCGGCCGGCTCGTGGAGCTCGGTTGACGGCCACGACGCCGACGTCCCGGGCCCCGGGAAAGAGGCTGCGGCTGCTGGTGGCGGCCGTGGGCGTCGCCATCGTGGCCGTCGTGGCCGGGCTCTCGTTCGCCTCGTCGTCGAACGAGGGGAACGTGCCCGCCGCCGACGTGACCGACAAGGAGGCGTTCGACCTGCCGTCGCTCACCGGCGACGGGCGGGTCCGCCTGGCCGACTTCAGGGGCCACCCGGTCGTCGTCAACTTCTTCGCCTCCTGGTGCGGCCCATGCCGGACCGAACTGCCGATCTTCGCCCGGGCGGCCACCGCCCTTTCGGGCAAGGTGCTCTTCATCGCCGTCAACGCCCAGGAGCTGAGCAAGGACGGCGGCATCGAACTGGCCGAGGAGATGGGTCTCGAAGCCGCCGGGATCACGCTGGCCCGGGACGTCGGCGGCCGGGCCGGCAGCCTGCTCCACGACTCGCTCGGCCGGGGCATGCCCATCAACGCCTTCTACGACTCGGACGGCAAGTTGATGGAGGTCTCCCGCGGCGCCCTGCTCGAGACGAAGCTCGCCAGCACACTCCGGCGCCTCTACGGCGTCGAGCTTTAGTGGTCTAGCCGAGCAGTTCCAGGACCCGGGCGACGACACCGGGGGCGTCGAGGGCCACGACCACCTGGTGCACCGGGCCGACCGGCGCGCCGGTCGTGACGCGGCCGTCGATCTCGACGGAGAGGCGCATCGGCTCCGTCCGGGGGCCGGCGGCCGGGTCGCCGGCGGCGACGAGCAGGGCGGCCGGGTCGTGGAGGTGGACGGCGCGGTCGTCCGGCGGGACCCCTTTGGTGGCCAAGAGGTCCAGCCAGCGGTCAACCAGCGGGCGGAGGACGGGCGCCGCCTCGAGCAGGGCGGCCTGTTGCTCGGCCGTGAGCCGGGTGGCGACCGTCACGTCGAGCGGCACGAGGGTCGCGCCGGGGCGGGCCAGGACCGCGGCGGCGGACCGGGGATCGGCCGCCAGGTTGTACTCCGCCCGCCGGATGGCGCCCCGGTGGCGGACGGGGGCCAGCGCGCCGCCCATGATCGTGAGCGCCGGTGGCAGCCGGTTGCGGGCGGCGGCGACGTTGGTGAGGGGACCGATGGCGAGGAGGGCGTCGGCCGCAAACTCGGCTGGAGGTCCGGCGACCACGGGGACGTCCGGGTGGGTCTTGGCGAGAAGCTCCCGGGCGGCTTCTGCGCCACGCTCCGGGTCCTCGCCGACGGTGCTGACACCGACGAGCTCGACCGCCGGGTGAACAGCGGCGACCAGGAGGGTGATGGCGTCGTCCGGGTTGGTGCCGATGTCGGTGTCGATCCAGAGGCGCACGGCTTCCTCTCTGGTTCTGGCTCAGGCAAGGACGAGTTCCAGCGCCGTCGCCAGGTCGGGGGATTGGAAGGTGTAGCCGGACCGCTCGAGGCGGGTAGGGAGCACGCGCTGGCTGGCCAGGAGGAGCTGGTCGGCCATCTCGCGGCCGAGCAGGAGGCGCATGGCCGCGGCGGGGGCGGGTACGGCAGACGGGCGATGCAGGGCCTTGCCCAGCGCCTGGGTGAACTCGACGTTGCGGGCCGGGTTCGGGGCGGTGAGGTTGACCGGGCCGCCCGAGGGTGCGGGGGTGTCCCCCGAGCCGGCCAGCGCTCCGTCGCCGAGCAGGTGGACGATGGCGCCGACCTCGTCGGCCAGGGCGATCCAGCTCATCCACTGGCGGCCGGAGCCGAGCTTGCCGCCGGCGCCGAGCTTGAACGGCTTGACCATTTGCGGCAGAGCGCCGCCGTCCTTGTCGAGCACGATGCCGGTCCGGATGTGGGTGACTCGGATACCGGCTGCTTCGGCGGGGGCGGTGGCGGCCTCCCAGGCCGTGGCCACGTCGGCCAGGAAACCGGTGCCGGGCGGGCTGTCCTCGGTCAGGACCTCGTCGCCCCGGTCGCCGTAGTAGCCGATGGCCGAGCCGGAGATGAGAACGGCCGGCGGGTTGGACAGCTTGGCCATCGTCTCGGCCAGCAGGGTCGTTCCCTGTTTCCGGCTATCCATGATCCTGGCCTTCTGGGCGTCGTTCCAGCGCTTCTCGGCGATGCCTTCGCCGGCCAGGTGGACGACGGCGCCCACGCCCTCGAGGCCGCCGGCGTCGATCTCACCCCGGGCCGGGTCCCAGGTGAGGGTGTCCGGCCCGCCACTCTGGCCCCGCACGATCCGGATGACCCGGTGACCCGCCTGTTCCAGCGCCGGGCGCAGCGCCGAGCCGATCAGCCCGCTCGAACCAGTGACGGCGACATCCACGAGAACCGCTCCTTAGCCTTCGTAGATCCAGTGCCGGCGACCTTCGCCGGACAGCACCCGCCCGAACCGTAGGCCGGGGAAATGAGCGGCGGCGGCCGGCGTGCCCTCCGCCTCCAGTTCCCGGGCCAGCGCCTCCCGGGTGCGGGCGGCGAGGGCCGGGTCGACGTCCACGATCGCCTCCCACTCGTTCTCTACGAGTTCAGCCGGACAATGGACGGCGTCGCCCAGCAGCAGGGCCCGTTCCCCCTGATCGGCGACGACCACGATGGCGGAGCCGGGGGTGTGCCCCGGGGCGTGGCGGACGGTCACCCCGGGGGCCACGGTGCCGTCACCGGAGAACGGCTCCAACTGGGCGGCGATGGGGCTGAGCTTACGCACTGCCCCGGGATCGGCGTCCGGAGCGTCGACAAAGTGGGCCCAGTCCGACTCGTGGCAGCGGTAGGTGGCCCGAGGGAAGACGACCTCGCCCTGCTGGCTCACCCACCCCACATGGTCGAAGTGGAGATGGGTGAGGATGACGTCGGTGACCTCCTCGGGATGCAGGCCCCAGGCGGCCAAACTGTTGAGGAATTCCCCGCCGGTGTAGGGACCCCGCTGGATCCGGCCCACTCCGGCGTCGATCAGCACGACCCGCTCCCCGGTGCGCACGGCGAACCCGCCCAGGGTCAACGGCAGCGTGCCGTCCGGGGCGAGGAACTGCCGGTGCCCTTCCCACCAGTCGTCCCGGTCGCCGGTGAAGCGGAGCAGCTCCTCGGCCGGCAGGTTGGCGGACCCGTCGACGACGGGGAGGATCTCCAGTGAGCCGACTTTCATGGCTTCTGTCTCTTTCTTTCTCGGTCGTGCAGCGCCTCGAAGACGCGCTGCGGGCTGACGGGCAGATCGTCGACCTCTACCCCGAACGGGGCGAGAGCATCGACGACGGCGTTGGTGATGGAGGCCGCCGGTCCGAGCGTGCCGCCCTCCCCCACACCCCGGAGACCGTAGGGGTTCGTCTTCGACGGGACGTCCACGTGGAGCACCTCGTAGCCCGGGAGGTCGGCGGCGCTCGGCATCAGGTAGTCGGCCAGGGTGCCGGTCTGAAGCTGGCCGGCGGCGTCGTAGACGAGCTGCTCGAAGAGGGCGCCGGCCACCCCTGGGCGAGGGCGCCGTGCACCTGGCCCTCGACCACCAACGGGTTGACGGGCCGTCCGGCGTCCTCGGCGCAGACCAGCCGTTCGATCCGCACGGCCCCCGTCTCGGGGTCGACCTCGACGATGGCCGCCTGGGCGCCGGCCGCGAACGTGCCCTTCTCGGGGTCGAAGAAGCGAGTTGCCTCCAGCCCCGCTTCGGTGCCGGGCGGCAGCCGGTGAGGCTCCAGGTAGGCGACCCGGGCCACCTCGGCCACGGTGACCGACCGGATCGGGGTGCCCCGCACCTGAACGGCTCCGTCCACCGATTCCAGGTCGCCGGGGGCGGCCTCCAGGAGGTGGGCGGCGATGGTCAGCACCTTGTCCCGCACGGTCTGCGCCGCCAGCATGGCCGCCCCTCCGCCGATGACGCCCTGGCGGCTGGAGAAGGCCCCGAACCCGAACGGGCACGTCTCGGTGTCGCCGATCCGGACGTCGACGTCGTCGAGCGGTACGCCGAGTTCGCCGGCCACGATCTGGGCCGTGGTCGTCTCCAGGCCCTGGCCCTGCGAGGTGACCCCGGCGGACACGGTCACGTGGCCGGAGGGATCGATCCGGACGGTGGCGCCCTCATGCCCGGTGCGGAACACGATGCGGGGCCCGGCCGACGCCATCTTCCCCAGCGCGGTGAGTTCGTTGTAGACAGCCAGGCCGATGCCGAGATAGCGACCCTCGGCCCGGGCCGCCTCCCGGCGCTTCCCGAACCCGTCCCAGTCCACCGCGCCGAGGACCGCTTCGAGAGCGGCCGGGTAGGTGGGGCTGTCGTGCACGAGCCGGGTGGCGGCGGTGTAGGGCAGGTCGGCCGGCCCGACGAGATTGCGGCGCCGGATCTCGGCCCGGTCGAGCCCGAGGCGGCGGGCCCCGGCGCAGCGGTAGTCGGCCACCTTGTACGGACCGGCCAGTAGCCCGCCGGCCATGAGCGGCTCGATGGCGGCCGTGAAGGGGAACAGGGAGTAGGCGCCCACGTCGACGTCGACCCGGGCGTCGAGGGCGAGGAGGGTGCCGTCGCCGGCGAACCCGGCCGTGACCTCGTAGCGGTGCTCCCGGGCGTGGGCGGCGGCCGAGAGGTTCTCGCTGCGGGTCTCCACCCACTTGACCGGGCGTCCGAGCCTCAAGGCCAGAAGACAGACGGCCACGTCCTCCGGATACAGGGCGGTGCGCTGGCCGAATCCTCCGCCCACGTCGGGGTGATCACCCGGATCCGGTGTTCGGGAAGGCGGAGAAGATGACATCGCCGTTCAAGACATCGCCGTTCAAGACATCGCCGTTCAAGACATCGCGTAGCCACCGTTGACGCCTGCAGAGTGGCGAGGCCAGCAGTCCCGAGTCGCCCATCACCCCGACGATCGCGCCACTACCCCGCTCGACCATGCCGGGCAGCACCGCCTGGGTGACGGCCAGCATCCCGAAGACCGTGACGGAGAACATCGACTGCCAGTCGTCCAGGTCGGACAGGTCGGCCTGCACGGCCAGGGCGGCGGCCCCCATGGCCTCGGCCTCCTTGACCGCCTGGAGTGCCCGATCGGCCTACGAGTGGTAGTGGAAGGCGACCCGGACGCCTTCGGCGGCGAAGGCCAGGCCGATGTGGCGCCCGATTCCCTGGTCGGCCCCAGTGACGAGCACCACCTTGCCCTCGAGCTGCAGATCCACGGGCGGCTCTCCTCTCGGCCGGGGGTGTCTCCCTTTGGAGGTGAGTCTGCCTCGGTTGCCTACGCTTCTGGGCATGCAGAGAGAGACACGGTGACCACCCTTCCGCTTCCGCCGGTCGAGCAGGTGCGGCCCGGGCTGTGGAGCATCCCGGTGCCCATACCCGACAACCCGCTCCGCTACGTCCTCGTCTACGCCTTCGAGACCGACGGCGGGATCTACATCGTCGACGCCGGGTGGAACACCGACGACGCCTACGGCACGCTGGTCGCCGGCCTTGAACACATCGGGGGGTCCATCACCGACGTGCGGGGCGTCATGGTCACGCACATCCACCCGGACCATTACGGCCTGGCCGCCCGGGTCCGGGAGGCGTCCGGGGCCTGGGTGGGCCTGCACCCGGCCGACGCCGCCCTCATCCCCGACCGCTACGACGCTCCCGAGGAACTCCTCGAGCGCATGGGCGCCATGCTGCGCCGTTTCGGCGCCCCGGTTGAGGAGCTGCCCTCCCTGCGGGACGCGGCCATGGTCGTGCACAAGTTCGTGACCACCGTCAAGCCCGACGTGCTCATCGAGGACGGCGACAAGCCCGAGGTGCCCGGCTGGGACCTGCACGCCATCTGGACCCCGGGCCACTCCCCCGGTCACCTGTGTTTCTGGGAGCCACGCAACCGCGTGATGCTGACCGGCGACCACGTACTGCCCCGGATCACCCCCAATATCGGGTATCACCCCCAGTCGGGCGAAGACCCCCTCGGCGACTTCATGCGCTCCCTCGACAAGCTGCGCCCCTACCGCGACGCCGAGGAGGTGCTGCCCGCCCACGAGCACCGGTTCGTCAACCTGGAAGGGCGCCTCGACGAGTTGATCGAGCACCACGAGGCCCGCTTCGGCGAAGCGATCTCGGCCATCGAGTCCGGCGTCGACACCGCCTACGGCGTCGCCAGCCGCATGCACTGGTCCCGCTCCTGGGACCGCATCGAAGGGTTCATGCGCCGGGCCGCCGTCGGCGAAGCCATGGCCCACCTGCGGGCCCTCGAGGGCCGCGGCGTCCTCCGGGAGGTCATGGGCGAGCCGTCCCGGTGGGAGATCGTCGGGCCGCCTCCTCAGACCTCGAGGTCGTCTTTGTAGACGGCGTACGCCTCGGAGTACTCCATCACCCGGGCCACCTCGGCGATGAAGTCCTCGTCGTAGCCCGCCCGCCTCAGGAGGTGGAACCCCATCTCCATGCCGGAGGAGATGCCCCCGGCGGTGACGATGCGGCCCTGGTCGACGACCCGCGCCCGGCTGATCTTGGCCGCCGGGGCCAGGTCGGCCAACCGGTCGAGGGGCACCTTGCCGGGCGGCTTCGACTCGACCCGGTCGGGCTCCTTGCGGTTGGTGGCCGACAGCCCGTCGAGCAGGCCCATGACGCCGTAGACCCACGAACCCGTGCAGACACTGGTGAGCAGGCACGACTCGGGCTGGGCCCGGACGAAGTCGTGGAGCCGCTCGTTGTGGATCTCCTGGCGGGTGCCGAACCCGCCGGGAATGAGAAAGGCGTCCATGGCCGGGCGGTCGGCGAAGCTGTAGTTCGGCAGCACCGTGAAGCCGGCCTGGGCCTGGACGGGCCGGTTGGCGTCGGCCACCAGGAAGACGTCGAGTTCGGGGTCGAAGCGCCGGGCCACGGAGAAGACCCCGTAGGGGGCGGCGAAGTCGACGATCTCGGCGTCCTTGAAGACGTAGATGCCGAGCCGGAAACCGGGAATGCGGGTCGCGCTCATAGAGCGCACCCTACGGGCTGCGCCCGCCGTTGCCTAGAGAGCGAGTACCACCACAGCAACGTTCGCCAGAGGCGCAACCGGTTCCCGCCGCGCTCGACGC